>NZ_MTQB01000008.1:0-161225 GCF_001974855.1 Pseudoalteromonas sp. SK18
ATTTGAATGCAAGTCAATTCCACCATATAGTTTCATACTAAGCTCCTCGAGATACAGTTTATGTTTTGGTCAACACAACTGTATCGAAAAACTCGAGGAGCTTTCTATATGATTATCAAATCTTGACCTCAGACATCAAAGGTCTAGATTTATAGTTTACTACTCATTGAGTGAATTACTATGTCTAGGCCGCTGCGAATAGAGTATGAAAATGCGTTTTATCATGTAATGAATCGTGGAAGAGGGCGCGAAAATATCTTTTTAAGTGATAACGACTTTAAGTATTTTTTACATTGCATTGAGCAAGCAAGCCTTCGCTTTAATATTGAAGTGCATTCATATTGTTTAATGACCAATCATTACCACCTGCTAATCAAAACCCCCGATGCAAATTTAGGCCGAGCCATGAAGCATATTAATGGCCTGTATACTCAATTAATCTAATTAAAAGTTTAATTTAAGAGAGGAAAACCTTGTGTAAGTTTTTACCTCTTCACCGGCAGCAGCCAAAAGGGCTCGTTTGCAGGTGACCACAAGTCATTCATGCCTGCAATTTGAGCTCCTTTTATTACCTATGCTTTTAGTGCTTTGTACTGCTAAACCTGCTTTCGAACACTACTCAGCTTGAAAGCATGAGAAGCCCAGTACTTACACTTTAAACTGTTGTACCAGTTTTAATAAGTTATTGCCTAGTATTGCCATTTCGTTACTTGCTGTTGATGTTTGCTCGGTTGCAGCTGATGATTGCTCTGTCACTTGTTTAATATTAACAACGTTGCGGCTGATCTCATCTGCAACCACGGCCTGTTGCTCAGCGGCTGAGGCTATTTGCGCGTTCATATCATTAATTGCGCTGCTGTAGTCATTGATTGTTCGCAGGGTTTCACCTGTTTTACTCACTTTTTCAACAACTAAGTCTGTTTGTTGTTGGCTTTTGGTCATTACCTCAATGGCGGTTAATATTCCGGATTGAAACTTATCGATCATTTGTTCTATGTTGGCGGCTGACTCTTTAGTTCGTTGTGCTAAGGTTCTTACTTCATCAGCAACTACTGCAAAACCTCGGCCTTGCTCACCCGCTCTTGCGGCTTCAATGGCGGCATTTAATGCCAATAAGTTTGTTTGTTCAGATACGCCTTTAATAACATCTAATATGGTACTTATATTTTCGCTGTCGGCTTGTAGCTTTTCAATTGCAGAAGCAGATTGATTAATTTCTTTAGTAAGGTTATCAACCGCGTGAACTGTTTCGTTCACCATGCTTTCACCGGCCTGAGCATTATTATTTGAATCACTTGCTGAACTGGCGGCATTTTCTGCGCTATTTGCAACGTCTTGAATTGTTGCATTCATCTGTGTCATGGCGGTGGCAACTTGTTGCGTTTCATCATGCAGCTTTTTAACTGCTGCACTTGTGGTGTTACTAACTATTGAAAGCTCTTCGGAAGTTGATGCAACCTGAGTGGTTTCAGATGCCACTGAGGTTATTGTGGTGCGAATTTTAGCAACAAATTTATTAAATGCGCGGGCAACGTCGCCGGTTTCATCTTTTGATGAATCGTCGACTGTTACGGTTAAATCACCTTCGCCATCGGCAATATCGTTCATTCTATGTGAAAGGCGATTAAGTGCGCCGGTAATTCTCGAAGAGATAAAAATGGCAATAACAATACCTGCGATTAAGCCTATAAGGGTAATTACAAGCATTAAGCTATATGCAGAGGAGTGCCGTGCTTGAGCTTTTAACTCGTCATTTGCCATATCTTGTTCGATTGCATTTACTAAATTAGCCATTTGAGAAATGGCTCAATCGTTTAGCCTCCTGCCTTCATTTTTAGATAAAGCTATTGCTTTGTCGTTTAAATTAGCTCTTGCTAAGTCACGGATTTGAAGGTTTACCTCAATATATTCATCCCATGTCGCGGCAAATTCATCGAGTAAACGTTTGCCGTTGTCATTGACTAAATTGCGAAGAGTGGCACGTCGCTCTAGCATTTCATCTCGTGTTTGAGCTATGAAGTCGGCGTATTCATCCATGGCTGCTTTTGAGTCTGCCAAAATTATATTTTTTTCAGCTCGAGATACAGCTAAAGCCCCCTGATTGACTCTGGCTGCGAGTTTTACTTTTTCAGCTGAAACATTAATTATTTTACTCATTTGGTCATTCATCATGGAGAGGTTATATATACCGATCCCAGCAGTAACAATTAGCATAATGATAATTAAACTAAAACTTGCTAATAATTTTGCTTTAATTGAAGTGAAACCAATTTGATTTAAATGTGAGGACATTTTTAAATTCCTTTTGGCAGTCTATTTATCGACTTGTATCTTTGAAAAATAACAGGCTCGTTGTAGCACCACTAATTAATAAAGAGTAGAATAAAAACTTAATAAATAAAGGTTAGTTTTTAATCGATTAGTTAAAGCCTATGGAAAACGTTGATGGAATGTACTGCATATACGAACGTTATACTTATTATTTCTGGCAAGGTTTGAAAAACAACTGTAACAGGGGGAGGAGTCACATTACTTTACTAAAACCTAATTAAGCTTAGGTTTCTATTTCTAGCAAGCCCTGAATATAAGCGAGCTCTTCGCTAAAAACGCCACAAAAAAATGCACTTTGTTCAACGCTTACTGCTTCATCAGATTGGGCTTTGTAGTTTTGCTGGCATCTGACAAGTTCACAGGTTAACCATTGGCATACATTATTTGCTGCGCTTATGGCTGCTTTTAAAAAAGAGGGCCATTTTATTTTTTGTAAATTAAAGCGATAGAGCATTACGGCGATATCGCTATAGGCTTTGTGCTCAAGTGATGGTGGGTTATCACTCTTTAAATTAGCACTGTTTAACAGTTTACTGTTGAATAGTGCTTGTTGCAGTGCGACTTGCTGTGAATTGCTTAATAAAGTCGTTGTCATAATACGTGATTAGCCTTGGTTACAATGAAAAATAGCATTTAGTATTAAAGGTTAAGCAAGACGTTTTATGACTCATGCAGCACCAAAAAATGCAGCAACAGTGATAACAAAATTGGCCTGACTCTTTACTGAATTAATAAAATACAATTGTAATTGATTGGATAGTTTTGAAGAATAAAGCTAAATGAAACTGTACTCCCTTAAAATGAATTTTATCCAAAACTGCGTTATTATCTAAATACTTTGATCAACTGCTGAGATCACCTTGAATTACTTAGCCCACCTTTATTTAGCACAGCCTACGGCTGATTCTCACTTTGGCAATTTGTTGGGAGATTTTGGTGGTCAAAGGCAGTTAACGCATATACCTAAAAGCGTTAAAAGTGCGCTAGATAATCATTATTTAGTGGATAAATTTACTGACGCACATCCTTTAGTTAAAGAAGCAAAACAGCTTTTTTCACCTAAGCGCAGGCGCTTTGCAGGTGTGGCAGTTGATGTGGTGTTTGATCATTTTCTTATTCAGCATTGGCGACAGTTTAATAACCAATCATTAATTGATTTTAAGCACACCAGTTATGGGCTTTTGGATAAACGTATACCTGTAATGCCTACACGAATGCAACGTGTGGTAACTAGTATGATGCAAAACGATTGGTTTAAAGAGTACGAAAGCGTTGATGGAGTGGGGCTGGCGCTTGATAATATTGCTAAACGAATTCGCTTTACTAATACTTTTTCTGGCGCTGCAGAAGATATATGCCGCCATTACAATGAGCTAGATGGGCTTTTTTTGGCGTTTTTCCCAGAGCTAATTAAGCACGTTAATGAGTTTAATTTGGAAAGCACACCAAAGTAGAGTGTGCTTTCGCTATAAGTGGTTTAGTCGTCCGGTCCTTTTAAGGTAAACACTAAATGTTTACGCATATCCTTTAAAATCACGCCTTTTTTAAGCATGGCAGCGCTTAAACGCTTTTGCCATTTTAATAAGTCAGGCTCTGCAGCAGTTAATGCTTGTTGGTTTTCAAACTGAAAACACATTAGTAAAGAGCCTGGAAATAAATGATATTCCACATCAAACCAGCATTGCAGCATGCCTGGGATTTCAGCCCGGCCTTGCGCTTCTATTTTATCAGCAACATTGAGGACAAGTGCTTGTTGTTTTACTTGCACAGCAGATAGTTTTTTCATAGGAGATGATCCAATTTAGAGGCTAATAAACACAGCCAAGATAGGTCATTATACCTAAGCTTGTAGGAAGCTAACAACGTTAACCTGGGTTTTAGCTACATAGAGAGTGAATTAATAAGGTGCGAGGCTTTTGAGTTTTCACTCCTCATTAAACCTCTTAATTTATTAGTCATTAATTTTTTTCTGAGTGTATTTTGTTATGTGGATTCAATCTGCTTTGATAAAAACAAGTTAGTAACGTCTGCGACTTTGATTAACGACTCTTTATCAGTATGGCTCCAAGTGATCTTTGAGCCTACACTTTCACAACAAATAACACCTAACGGTTTGTTATCAAGTATATAAATGTAATCAAGTAAAGAGTATATATCGAGTGGCTCAAAGTAAGAGCTAGTGAACTGCTTAGTTACGTCGTTGTTTCTAGCATCGGAGGCGTCGAGTGCTTGGTTGGTTAAAATATAATTGAAATAAGCAGGTGAGTCTTCTGCAGTTAAAACAGTGCCATTGGACACGTCATTATTTTCATCAAGGCAAATTAGGCAATTTAATGCACTGTATTCTTTATTAAATAGCCACAGGCTGACTCGATTTGCA
Source organism: Pseudoalteromonas sp. SK18 (assembly GCF_001974855.1). Lineage (GTDB taxonomy): Bacteria > Pseudomonadota > Gammaproteobacteria > Enterobacterales > Alteromonadaceae > Pseudoalteromonas. Next base: position 4,712 of record NZ_MTQB01000008.1, read on the forward strand.
CCGGGAATGAGTGCTTTTAACTCTTTGCATATTTGGTTTAGCTTCCTGTTACTAGAAATATTAGGATCGCTAATTTTTACTGCTAAGTTCTTTAGGTTAAGGTTTCTAGGGTTATAAACATTGAGTAAGCTATTGAGTCTAGCTTTATCAAACGGTTTAGTTAAGTAGCCATCCATACCAATATCTAAATAATGCTCAATGTCTTGTTTTAAGGTATTTGCTGTCATAGCTATAATTGGAACGGTTTTACCTGTAGGAAGCAATCTAATAGCCTGAGTAGCTTTTATCCCATCCATTTCAGGCATTTGTATATCCATGAAAATTAAGTCTACCGGGTGCTCTTTAAAGTACTGGACACACTCGTTACCGTTCTCTGCAATAATTAAATTAGCATTATGGGCTTTGAGCATTTTAACAATAATAAGCTGATTTATTTTGTTATCTTCGGCAACTAAAACAGTACAACCTTGCAGGTTTGTTAACTCAGTGCTCTGTTTTGGTATTGATGGCAATAAAGCAATCTCAAAGCTTTGCTCATAAGTGAACGTCGAGCCTTTACCTATTTTGCTGGTAAAGCTAAGCTGCCCCTGCATTAACTCACTTAAACGAGCGCAAATTGATAAGCCTAAACCTGTACCTCCATATTTTCTTGAGGTCGATGAGTCTGCCTGATGAAATTCTTTAAATAAATGCGCTTGAACAGTCTCATTAATCCCAAGCCCTGTATCAATAACTTCAAAGGTGAGTACTTGTGTTTGTAATGTAGTGCTTTTAACACTTACCTTCAGCTCTACTTGGCCAAAGTTGGTAAATTTAATCGCATTTGAGCACAAGTTATTTAAAATTTGCGAAATCCGAAGAGGATCGCCTTTTAAATTGTCTGCTATTTTAGGATCTACCGATGTAATAAGCTTTATACCTTTAGCAGACGCTTGCTGTAGCTGAGGTTTTATTACATCGCTAATAACGTCATTAAGGTTGAAGTGGATATGTTCAATTTCTAACTTGCCAGCCTCAATCTTAGAAAAGTCTAAAATGTCATTTACAATATTTGATAAGTAATGAGCTGACTTTAAAATACTTTTTAAGGTGCTGTCTTTTTCCTCTGTTGTGGTTTCGGTCATACCAAATTCAGCTAAATTTAAAATCCCATGCAATGGGGTTCTTAGCTCATGAGTCATATTTGCCAAAAATTTACTCTTTGTGTTATTGGCCGTATCTGCTTCTTCTTTTAACTTTTCTAGCTCTTTATTGTGTTTTTTTTGTTTTTCTAATGCCATCACTAACTTTTTATTATTAAGCCTAAGCTCTAATTGCGCAATGACCTCTTTGCTCAAAACAGTAAGAGCATTTATTTGTTTGCTGGAAAGCTTTTTTGGTTTATCGCTAATAACACATAACGTACCTATAGCATTGCCTCTAGGTGTAATGAGAGGTGCACCTGCATAAAAGCGAATATTTGGGTCGTTTGTAACCAAAGGGTTATCGTGAAAGCGGGTGTCTGTCAGTGCATTTTGAACTTCGAATACTTGGTTTTCTAAAATTGCGTGAGAACAAAACGAAATATCTCGAGCTGTTTCGGCTGCATCAAGACCTTGCTTTGATTTAAACCATTGCCTGTCGGGATCAACGAGGCTTATTAGTGAGATTGGCGTATCACAAATATCAGATGCAAGTTGGGTTAAATCGTCAAAGGATTTTTCAGCTTCAGTGTCTAAAACGTCATACTCATATAAATCTTTTAGCCGTGATAGTTCATCTTTAGGTGTTGACGCTTTTATCATTATGTAACCTTGTTTTTGATGTACTTAACAATGAGTAATTGAATAAAAATAATAATGCTCGAGCTAGCGTAAAATTCAATTAAATTATCATGCTCAAGTAGTTAGCTTATATGACTAGTTAAGTTTTTACTAATTGATTTAAAACTGTTCAATCAACAATTCTATTACGACCTTTAGTTTTTGCCTCGTATAAATAGTCATCAACGTATTTTAAGCTGTTTTGTAAGCTGATAGAGCCATCATGAGTAAGTAACCCAATACTTACCGTAAAGTTAATGTTTTTATTGCGATAGAAAACTTGATGTTGATTAATCGTGTTTTTAATTCGCTCTGCGGCTTGCTTGGCTTCGGTTTTGTTTGTGTTGGGCATAATAATTAAAAACTCTTCGCCGCCCAGACGAAATACAAGGTCACGTTTCCTGGTTAAGGAGCGTAATGTATTAGTTAGCTCTTTTAAGCTTAAATCTCCAGCCTCATGACCATAGTTATCGTTTATGGCTTTAAAGTGGTCTATGTCGAGCATTAATAATGAAATATAGGTGTTTTTATTTTGTGTTTTTAATAGTTCATCGCTGAGTGATCTGTATAAAGTTCGTCTATTTAAACAGCCTGTAAGTGGGTCTATATTTGCTTGTTTTTCTAGCTCTTTATTAAGAGAAGAGAGCTCTTGAGTACGCGCCTGAATACGTTGCTCTAAACTGGTGTTAAGCGCGATCAGTTTATGCTCAATGTTTATTTCTTTGGTTACGTCGTTTTGTACAGCAAAGTAATAAGCCACTTTGCCGTCTCTAAAAATGGGTGATATGGCCAGTTCATTCCAATAGGGGTCCCCACTTTGTGTATAGTTTAAAATTCGGGTGGTAATAGGGATGCCTTTTTTAAGATGAATTTTAAGTTGCTCTATTGTGTTGGCGTCAGTTTTTTCACCTTGTAAAATAGCACCTAGTTTTTTACCTTCCACTTGATTGAGTGTATAGCCTGTTATTCTCTCAAATGAGCCATTTACCCAAATAACGCGCTTGTCTTTATCGGCAATCACCATCCCAACCGTAGTTTCTTTGAGTGCGGTAACTAAAAAGTCCCGCTCTAGAGCGATTTTTTCACTCCCCGATATATCTTGAAAAATGCCATACAACTTAGTGATTGCACCGTTTTTATTTCTTGATACATTGCCGCTTGATATAACAATGCGCTCTTGTTGATCGTTACCTACAACACGCAACTTTATACAGCTCCACCCTTGCCCGCTCGCAAGAGCTTGCTCGACCGCATGGGCTATTTTGGGTTTATCGTCTTCATGATAAAAATTTATTGCTGTGTCTAGTTCAGGGGAATAGTTACTGGGTGAAACACCATGAATGGTGTAAATTTCATCGGTCCAAAATAATTGGCTAGTGTTACAGTCGAGTTGCCAATAACCCACTTTTAAAACTTCGCCGGCATTTTCTATGATGGTTTGTAATTCGTTATTGCTAATAACAGACGACACTTGGGCAAAGTGCTGGTTAAAAATTAAAGCCGTATATTGGCGCTGATTTTGCTGCACGCTATGCAAGCAACAGTTAAGTTTAATAAAATAGTCGGTGGCGAGTTTCAGTTTAATATCAAATTGGTCTAACTCATTATGTTGCAATTGTAGAGCGTTAATTTGTTGTTGTAATAGTGTTTTACTTTCAGTTGTACAACAGGCATAAAAGCTTTTAATGGTTGGTATGTTTTTAGCTGCAATATTGAGCTCTGACCACCTAGAAGAAAGGTAACTAAGCTGATCGTCATTATCAAATACCATTAAAAGAAAATTGCACTTTTCTAGCAGCGCAATATTTATGTCTTTAATATCCATAAGCTCCCTGTATATGAAAAGTATTACAACACCTAGATTAAGTATAGGCACACCTATCAGGTTTAGCTGCATGAAAAAACTAATTTCATTTTGGGTTTGAGCTTAAAAAGTTTTTGATCTTACGTTGCCATCATTGTTACTGAACAGTGATATTTGTTTTTTGCTTGTGGTTATTTTTTAAACCAATTGTTTGGCTTTTTTTAATAGTTTGCGTTTTTTGCAATTAAAAATAGTTCTTTTATATTATTTTTAGCTTTATTGATAATAAAGAAGGCTATTTTTTGGTAACATTCGTATAACTGCCTATCACTTCTCATTGAGCCTATTTATGTTGAACTTCTTTTCGTCATTGTCCATTCGGGCAAGACTCTCTATTGGTTTTGGAATTGTACTAGCGTTGTTAGTTCTTCTGACTGCGCAAGGTATTAATCGTGTGAACTATATCGATAGAACCCTAGCAAAAATCACTGATGTAAACTCAGTAAAGCAACGCTACGCTATTAACTTTAGAGGCAGTGTGCATGACCGTGCTATTGCCATTAGAGATATAGCTATTGCAAATAATGACGCAAGGGTTAGAGAATATGAAAAGGAAATCAAAAGATTAGAAGGATTTTATGCTGAATCTGAAACGCAGATGAGGCAAATGCTAAATAACGACACGATATTTACAGCAAAAGAGCGTGATATTTTACGCCGTATTGAGGCTATTCAGGAAAAAACTTTGCCTATTGTGGAGACAATTATTGCAATGAAAAAGGTTGGTCAGCCGGTTGATGAAAAGGTGCTTGATGAAGCTCGACCTGCTTTTATTAATTGGCTTAACACTATCAATCAGTTTATTGATTATCAGGAAGATCAAAACCAAATAGCGACACCTCAAGCAAGAGACGTTGCTGGAACATTTGAAAACTTTATGCTGATACTGAGCGCTATCGCGATCAGTTTCTCTGTTGCTGTGGGTATACTTATTGATAAAAGCCTCAGAGCGACCCTAGGCGGTGAGCCTAATGAAGCACAGCAAGTTATAGCTGTATTGGCAGACGGTGATTTAACCAAGAGTTTAAAAACACCTCACACAGGCAGTATTCTTGATTCGTTAGATACCATGAGTACAAAGTTGACCAGTATCGCTAAGAATATTATTTATGCGTCTAACAAACTACAAGACAAAGTAGAAGAAGTGTCTGATGGTTCTACTTTGGTACTAAATGGTGCGCAGCAACAAGCTCAATTAACTACTCAAACAGCCTCACAATTAAGCAGTATGAGCGCTAGCATTGATAAAGTAGCCGATATTGCAGCACAAACAGAGACTAATTCAGAGCAAACCGCTAACTATGCAATGGAAGGTCGTAAAGTGGTGAATGCCGCCGCTACCGAAATGGAACGCATAGCGACCACCGTTGATGAAACGGTAGAGCAAATAAGGTTATTAGCTGAAAATACAAAACAAATAGGCGGCATTGCGAGTGTGATCAGTGGTATCTCTGAGCAGACTAATTTGCTGGCTCTTAATGCCGCAATAGAAGCTGCAAGAGCGGGTGAGTCGGGGCGTGGTTTTGCCGTTGTTGCAGACGAAGTACGCCAGTTAGCACAGCGCACCGGTGAAGCCACCTCACAAATTGAGATTATGATTAACGATGTGCAAACTCAAACGGCAGCATCTGTAAGTGCTATGGAAACAACGCAGCCACAGGTTGAAAACGGCAAAGCGAAAATCATGCAGGCAACAGATTTACTCAAACACATTGAGGAACAAGCAATGGACTCGTTGAACTTGGTGAAGCAGGTGTCGAGCGCGGCATCTGAACAAGTTCAAGTGGTAACTGAATTTAGTGCTGCAATGGAGCAGGTTGCGGTAATGTCTGAAGAAACCATTGAATCGATGAATAAAAATGACACGGCAACTAAAGTACTTACTGATTTGTCTGGTTCGCTTAAAAAAGAAATTGCCTTCTTTAAAGTTTAACTTTAGGCCCAGGAAACGATGTAAGGTTTATTTTTAATTGCGATGTTTAAAAGCAGCACGACCAATTAGGCGTGCTGCTTTTTTGTTTTAATAGTCTGACTTTTAGCCGTTTTTTTGTAATAAAAGTATGATAGTGGTTTGTTTTTATAACTTTCCTGATAAGGTATTAGTGATATAACAATATTTTAACGTTGTTTCGTTGTTATTAACGAATGACGATTCATTGGAGAGTTTAATGAGCATATTTCGATTGAGTGTGGTTACCTCGTTTTTTTTCGCAGTCAACATCGTTGCTACTAATGCACATGCGGATACTAAAGTGATTCATGCAGGAGAGTTGCTAGCTATTCCCGGAGAAAAACCACAACAAAAACAAACCGTAGTAATAGAAAATGGCAAAATAGTTTCGGTATCAGCGGGTTTTTTACCTATCAACCGTTTTGGTGAAAATGCTCAGCTAATCGATTTATCGACCAGCTTTGTTATGCCAGGACTCATGGATATGCATGTGCATTTACAAGGTGAGCTTGGGCCAGATAACAAAAAAGAGCTGGTGGAAATGTCTGATGCAGATGTAGCAATGCGCAGTGTGCATTTTGCTAACAAAACCCTTCTGGCGGGTTTTACTACAGTGCGTGATGTAGGCAGTCAAAGTGAGCAAATGTATGCATTAAGAAATGGGGTGGCCAAAGGATGGATAAGTGGCCCTCGAATTATTGCTGGTGCTGGCGTTACTATTACCGGCGGGCACTTAGATGTTGATGGTATGAGCCCAGACTTACTCACGATGAAAACACCGCTCACAGTGTGTGATGGTGCACTAGAGTGCCGCAAAAAAACTCGCTACGCAATCAAGTATGGAGCTGATTTAATTAAAGTCGCATCTACTGGTGGGGTGCTTTCGGATACGACTACCGGTACAGGTCAGCAAATGCAAGACGATGAGCTTAAAGCAGTTGTTGATACCGCACATGGTTTAGGGCGAAAAGTAGCTAGTCATGCCCATGCTGCCCAAGGTATTAACGCAGCATTACGTGCGGGCGTTGATAGTATAGAGCACGGTAGTTACACCGACGATGAAGGTATTAAACTATTTAAAGAGACAGGTGCTTACCTTGTGCCTACGTTACTTGCTGGCGATACGGTGGTTAACTTAGCCAATAACTCTGATTTTATGTCTGAAGCCATTAAAAGCAAAGCAATCAAGGTTGGTGGCGATATGCTAAATAACTTTACTAAGGCTTATAAGGCGGGGGTTAACATTGCATTTGGTACCGACAGTGGCGTATCTAAGCACGGTATTAACGCACAAGAAGCGGTATTAATGTACTAAGCGGGTATGACTCCTGCTGATATCTTAAAGTCGGCAACGGTTAACGCGGCTGATTTAATTGATATGAATCATAGCTTAGGCACTATAGAAGCTGGTAAGTTTGCTGATATTATTGCCTTAGACACCAGCCCATTAAGTGATATAAGTGCTTTATTGGATGTTGATTTTGTTATGAAAGAAGGCACGGTTTTTAAACAACAATAAATCATTCGATTTATTTTATTAATAATGACGTAATAGCGCTGGTAAGTCGTATAGAACATTTATAAACGACTGCCAGCGTTTTCAGTTATATCGCTTTTAAGGTTATAAAAGGAAGTACTTTATTTTGAAAAACTTAGTAGTTTTATTTTTTTCTGTATGGCCTTTTTTGGTCAACGCCACCGCGCAGCAAGTTAAATTTCCTGATGTTGAAAATAATGTAGCTTATGCAAAAGTAGCTTCATTGGGATTTAACTTAGCCGATGAAAAAATAGCCTACGGCAGTGATGAGTCACAGTACGCATTACTTTGGCGTGCAAAGCAAACACTGGTGCAAACGCCATTAGTTATTTTACTCCATGGTGGCTGTTGGCTGAGTGAGTACGATATTAAACACACGTATGCGTTAAGTACGGGGCTTGCACAAGCTGGCTTTAACGTATGGTCTTTAGAGTATAGAAGAAGCGGTGCAAGCGGTGGTGGCTGGCCTGCAACGTTTAATGATGTTAAAGCCGGTATTTTAGCGGCAAGTACTTACAATAATGGCGAGTTTAAATTAGCGGGATCAGTTGCGGTAGGGCATTCGGCAGGTGGGCATTTAGCATTGCTTGCTGGTGGTGAAATAAGCCAGCTTAAAGGGGTTATTGGCTTGGCCCCTATTACTGATATAAAAGCGTATGCGCGTGGTGATAATAGTTGTCAAAAAGTGACTCAAGATTTTATGCAAGGTATGCCAACCGATAAACCTAAGGCATACACGCAAGCTAACCCGAGTGAGCAATCGCTTCATCCGCAAAGCATTATTTTACAAGGTGACCAAGATGCCATCGTGCCTGCTTTTAATTTAGAACAGCTTAAACGTCCAGTTGTTATGTTAGAAGGCGTGGGGCATTTTGATTGGATCCATCCGGGATCAGCTGCATTTAATACACTAATACAAAATTTGAATGAGATGTAACAATGAATTTTAATGAGATTATAGCGCTTGATAAAGCGGATACGCTGGCTCACAAGCGTGACGAATTTGATTTACCCGCAGACACTATTTATCTCGATGGTAATTCATTAGGTGCTTTGCCTAAAGCAGTAAAGTCGCGCGTAGCAGAGGTGGTAAGCCAGCAATGGGGTAGTCACCTAATTAGAAGTTGGAATGATCACCAATGGATTGATTTACCTACTCAGGTAGGGGAGAAAATAGCGCCTATTATTGGTGCCGACAAAGGCCAAGTTATTTGTTGTGATTCTATTTCGGTTAATTTATTTAAACTATTAAGTAGTGCGCTATCGTTAAACTCTGAGCGTAACGTGGTGTTATCTACCGAGGATAACTTTCCTACTGACTTATACATGGTACAAGGGTTAAGTGAATTATTAGGACCCGATTTGTGTCAGCTAAAACTCGTCGCAGAGCAAAATATTGAACAAAGCCTAAATGATTCAGTGGCAGTATTACTGTTAACACAAGTGAACTTTAGGACCGGTAAATTGTTGGATATGCACAAAATCACCCAGCTAGCTCATGAAAAAGGCATTTTGGTGATATGGGATTTAGCCCATAGTGCAGGTGCTATACCGGTTGAACTTGATAACTGTAATGCTGATTTTGCTGTTGGTTGTGGCTATAAATACTTAAATGGCGGCCCTGGTTCGCCTGCGTTTTTATATGTAGCAAAACGCCACCAAGCTGCTGTAAAACAACCCTTATCAGGCTGGATGGGTCATGCCAAACCATTTGCTTTTGATGCAAAATATCAACGTGCTAACAATATAAATCAGTATTTATGTGGCACACCCAGTGTGATTGCTATGAGTGCTTTAGATGCTGCGCTTGATGTATGGCAAGATGTAGATATTTCAAAAATAAGAGAAAAGTCGATTGCACTTGCCGACGTATTTATTAAATTAGTACAAACACATTCATGCTTACGTGATTTGCATTTATGTTCTACTGAGAATTCGAGCCAAAGAGGCAGCCAATTAGCGTTTTCACATACCTACGCATTTGCTATATGCCAAGCGTTAATTGAAAAAGGGGTGATTGCAGATTTTCGTGCGCCTAATATTTTACGCTTTGGTTTTACACCTCTTTACACCTCGTTTGAAGATATTTACCAAGCAGTAACTATTTTAGCTGAGGTGGTTAAAACCCAGCTATATACCCAGCCACGTTTTAATTTAGCGGGTAAAGTGACATAGTGTTAAAAAGTCATTATTGGTCATGTTGCTAAGCAATAATGACTTTTTTAGAGCGATTGTTAGAGGGCATTTATAGTGCGACTAAACTGCGCTCTAACATGGTTTGAATTTGTTTTACTATTTTAGCTTCGGTTTCGGGTTCAAACTGGGCTATTCGCGGGGTATGAATATGTCCAGTCGGAATATCTGAATTTAGTTGATTACGCAGGCGAATACTGCGGTACGAAATTTCGTTAGACAGATATCCACCGCCACCGCCTCGCACTGCAACAGCATCTTTTAATTCGTCAAAACTGTTAGGCTCAAAGTCTTTTTTTAGGGTAATAACATGGTGGTTATCATTAATAGGAAAAGGGCCTTTTGCCTTTAGCATAGCGCTAACAGGTAAGCTAAATTCTACAAATTCAGTACCGGGTAATGGGCGGTCGTTTAAGCTTGGAATGAGCGGCGCTGTTTTGGTACCGCCATACACTATATTGGCGTTGTCGGGCGCTGTTACACTGCGGCGCTTACCCGGAAAGCGTTCAAGGTCAAAGTCTTTACTACCCATACTAACGGTAACTACCATATCTACATTATTAAGAGCGTAATAAGGGGCAAGTAAGGATTCTATAATACCTTGATCAAAGTCTTCATAACGCACTGGCACCATCACGGTGTTTATTTCAGCACTAATACCTTTATAATTAATTACTTGGCCATCAAGAAGCAGTGCAGCTACGCCCGATGGGTTACTTTGGTTTATATTTCTATCAAGTAAAAAAGGGTCAAACCCGGTTAGTAATATTTTTTTTGTGGTGTTTTGTGAGTAGCTCAGATCAGTGCGGCCTCGGCTTCCTTTTTCTAGCAACGTTAATAACACTGTTTGCTGCGCGGCGCTCAGCGAAAATGCAGGCTCAATGGTGCGAATTATTTTACTTGATTGTAAGCGAGCCCAGTAAAGTGCACGATCATCTAAGTTTTGCGTTTTAGCGATGCGTTTTTTTGCACTAAACCACAATCGTTTTGAGTAATCATTAACGGCATCTACGGCTTGTGCATAGCTTGAGATTGACTTGAATTGCTGCTCAAATTGATTAACTTCGCTGGCAAAAGCGCTTAGTACGGCTGGCATCGCTTGGCTGGCTTTTTCAATTCGCAATTCTTCTGGGGTTAGCGGTGTGTTTAAATTGGCTAAAGTACTAAAAGAAGAAAATATTAAACTTGTGGCAATCAGTGTTTTTATCATGATGTTCCTATGCTGAGTCGTATTTGTTGCCTACTATCCTATGCCTAATATGTGGGTGCAAATAAAATCGTTGGTTGGTTTTATGTTGAAAGCAGTATAAAACAGGCGCTAAATCAAAAACTACGGGTATTTTATTAAAAAAGAGTCTTAACTCTGTGATGGGTTTAGCTACAATGGGGCTGTGAATTTTTTAGTTTTTTACTTTTAGGCAGCTATGCAACTTATTCAAATAGATAAAGCACGTTATCGTAAACATTTAAATCGCGTTATTGTCGGCTGTGCAGCAGGTTTAGCTGTGGGCAGTTTAGCAATTTCACAAACCTTAATTGCATTATTTCCCGATGAAAGTGGCAATCATTTTCATTGGAACTTATTAGGCGTAATTGTTACGAGTATTGGCATAGGCTGGTTGTTAAATAAATACCGAACACATCCTTTTATGAGTGAGGTGGTGTATGTGTGGGAGCTTAAAAAAGCGCTTAATAAAATCACTCGTAAAATGGCTAAGCTAAAAGCGGCGGGACGAGAAGGTAACCCCGATGCATTATTGGCGATTCAATATAGTTATGCGGGCTCACGATTATTATGGCAGCTTGACGATAACACCATCACTATGGATGATTTAGCGATTAAACAAGCCGAGTTAGATAGCGTTGCGGCCAAGTTCAACTTAACCTTAAATGCTGATGACTACAATGATGCAATTTTAAAGCAGTTTTAAAGCAGTTTTAAAGCAGTTTTAAAGCAGTTTTAAAGTGGTTTTAAAGTGGTTTTAATTTATAGGAATAACAATGAGTATAATTCTTTATGGTGTCCCGCTTTCTCCTTATGTGCGTAAAGTACGTGTGTGTTTAGCGCTTAAGCAACTGGACTATAAACTCGAAATAGTCTCGCCGTTTAATCAGCCTGACTGGTTTTTAGAAGTTAATCCGTTAGGGCGTATTCCGGCGCTAAAAGATGGCGAGTTAAACTTGGCGGATTCTAGCGTTATTTGCCAATATCTTGATGAAAAATACCTTAATTCATCGGCTTTACTCGGTGATACTATAGAGCAACGTGCAGCTGTTCGCTGGCTAGAAAAATACGCAGATTACGAGCTGGCTCCTTTTGCGACATTTACGGTGTTTCAGCAACGTATTATTGCTCCTACAATGCAAAAGCCAACCGATGAAGCCTTAGTGCAAAGTGCATTAAATGAAAAATTACCGCCTTTATTTGATTATTTAGAAGGTTATTTAGGGAATAACGAATTCTTTGTTGGTAACAGCTTTACTCTTGCCGACATTGCAGTGAGCTGCCAGTTAATGAATATGGAGCATGGCGGTGAGCAACTAGATGAGTCGCGCTGGCCTAAGCTTGCTACTTTACATAGCCGTGTAAAACAGGGAACCGCTATGCAGAGCATGCTTGAAGGCGAACAAAAAATATTAGCTTCATTAAAATAACGTTTATCACCGATTTTTAGCAAAGCTTAGGGAACCATAAGTGAAAAAAGTACTGATTGTTTGTTTAGGTAATATTTGTCGATCTCCGACGGCTGAGGCGGTATTAAAAGCTCGCGCTAAAAAGTTAGATATTGATCTGCTAGTGGACTCGGCAGGGACTATTGGTCATCACGAAGGTAATCAACCAGATAGGCGCTCAATGCAGGCTGGTGAAAAACGCGGTTATAGTTTTAAAGGTATTTTTTCGCGCAAGGTGCGTAGTAGTGATTTTAGCGAGTTTGACCTTATTTTAGCAGCCGATAAACAAAACCTGTCGGATTTAACCGCACGTTGCCCTGAACATTTGCAGTACAAGCTTGCGTTGTTTTTAGAGTATGGCGAGCAAGCACAAAGCGCAATTCCCGATCCTTACTATGGCGGTGATGATGGCTTTGAAAAGGTACTTGATTTAATAGAGGCCGCCAGCGATAACATTTTAGCTAAGTTAAAGTAGAATAAACTAAAAAGGCGCTTAAAGCGCCTTTGGTATGTTATTAACGGTTTACTTTAAAGTCGAGCTGTACTTTGGAAGTTGCTGCAACGGCTTTTCCATGTTCAAACTTAGGTGCATAACGCCATTGCGCTAATGCTTCTACTGCCGATTTTTCAAAGGCCACGCCACCTTCAGAACTAAGTACTTGCGGATTTTTTACAAAGCCAGACTCATTTACTTCAAACTCCATAACTACGCTGCCATCCTTACTAAATCGCGCCTTGTTTTTAGGGTATTTAGGGTTAACGCGGTATAGCGGCGTTTGCTCTTGGCTTTCTTTCCACGGCACCATTTTAGCTATCGCGATACAGTGCTTCGTGGCTTCATCACTTTTGCCTTGTTTTTCATACAAGCCAATCAGTCTTGAGTGTGCGGTTAGCTCGGCGTTGTGATCGTAACTTAAGCTTTCATCAAATACCTTTACTACGCGATTAAGCCGTTCAATTGCTTGGTCGTATCTTTTTCGACCTTCCGCAAATGACGCAATTAAAAAGTCAGCTTTTATTTGTTCAACCGAGTTTTTAGGTAAGTTAGCTTGATAATACTCATCGGCTTCTTCTAAGTAGTTTTTAGCTTCACGGTATTTTTCGTAGCTGAATTTATTGGCTAATATGGTTGCCGCTTCTAATTTCATATCGGCCAAAAATTTAGGTTTATTTTCTGTGTTTGCTATTGCAATGACTTGCTCTAAATAATAGTCCGCTTTTTGAGCTGAGGGCGCAAAATTAGCCATGCCAACTAAAGCATCAACGGTTTCTAATGATTGTTTACCATGGTTGTTAACTGAAATAGTGTAGGCTTGTTGGTAAAGTGAAAAACGTTTTTCAATCCACTGTTTACCGTATCGATTAATTGATTTTGCATAGTTAATCGCTAAGTTTGCGGTGTTATCAGCATTTTCACCGTAAACAGTTTTACCTGATGTGTAAGCCTGCTCCGCGGCTTGTTGCATATTTTCTTTGGTTTTAATCGCATTTAAATAATTTTGATACGCGTCGTTGAAAACGGTTTGAGCGTTATTTGCTTGCTCGGCAAATGACGTGGTGCTTAATAAAGATAAACTTAAGCCCATCAGTAATGCAAGTTTGTTTAGTTTCATAATGATCCCTATTATTTGTCGATAACAAATTAGCAAATCCTTATGTATATGTCATCACTTTAGGTAAATCAAGGTAAACGCTCGCTAGTAATATATTTGCGGTTAAAGATTGAAAATAGTCGCTACCGTCGCCATATATTTGCCATAAACAGTCTTGTACTACGGTGTATTTAACCTATTTTGTGATATTATCACTTTATCGTGTCGTAGTTTTTTAATATTTGGATTGGTCGTGGCGCAAGTAAGAGCAAGAGTCCAGCTTAATGTTGGCAAAAATAGTGATATTCCTGCAGAAATTATTTCCTTTAGTGGCTTAAAAGATGGCCAAGAGCATGTTGCGTTAGTATTTAATAACGCCGATACCGAGCAAGGTGTTCCGCTTATTCGTATGCATTCTGAATGTTTAACTGGCGATGTATTTCACTCGTCACGTTGTGACTGTGGTGAGCAGTTAAACGAGTGTATTGAAATGATGCACGAACAAGGTGGTATTTTACTTTATTTGCGCCAAGAAGGGCGTGGTATTGGTTTATACAATAAAATTGATGCGTATGTACTGCAATCACAAGGTATGAATACTTATGAGGCTAATAACCATTTAGGTTTTGCTGATGACTTACGCGACTTTTCGGATGCAGTATTAATGCTCAATGCGCTTAATTTAAAGCACGTTAAGTTAATGACCAATAACCCTAAAAAGCTCAACGCATTAAAAGATGCAGGTATAGAGGTCGACTCTGTTGTGGGCACTCATGCACACATCAAAGCAGGACTTGCCGGTAACAAGGCGTATTTAGAGACAAAGATTAAGCATGGCTCTCACATGCTAGATATTAAGAAAATTAAAAAACCTTAGGGTCTGTTGACCTTTCAAGGTTGAATTTGCAGCAGTCTGTTTGGTATTTAGGCAAGGCATAGCCTATGTGGTGTGGTTATTCCCCATAAATAGGCGATAACGCAGCATCAATGCCAAACAGGCGTTGCCCTTCGGGTTCTGCCTAGGGGCGATTTACTCTTTGTTGCTCGGTTTTTACTTAGCCCACTAGGTTACAAACCTCGCGCCGCGATTAAATCGCCCCTAGTTTGAACAAATTTTAATCCGTAAAGGGCAACAGACCCTAATATTAACGGCATTTATCGCCACCACCTATGTAATACCAGCCAACGCCGAGTTATACTCGGTGTGTTTTGTTTTAATTAAGAGCAAGTATGTCTACACAATTACGAATTTTTAAAGCGGATGCAGCATTAAAGTGGCTTAAAGCAGGTTGGCTAATTTTTAAAACTCAGCCATTAACTTTTATTTTTATGCATTTGTTTATTGGCATTGTTGGCTTGTTGTCGTTATTTTTACCGGTATTACAAATAGCTGCAGCATTGGCTACACCATTTTTAACCGCTGGTTTTTATCAAGCCGTGCTTACCAAGCAGCAGGGCGGAAAAATTATGTTAGCCGACATTTTGAAGCCCTTTTCAGCCAAAGGAAATCGGTTAGGCTTATTTCGCTTAGCGCTTTATCAAATGGGTGCCGGTATTTTAATTGCCTTGCTCGCCAATGGGTTATTTGCTGATGCAATGGCGGTTATGACACAGCCTGGCCTAGATCCAAACACCGCCGTTAGCCAAATGCTTGAGAGTATTTCGCTTGCTAACGTGGCATTGTTTTTAATTGCGCTCTCTATTTACTTTACTTCGTTTGCCTACGCAGTACCGCTGGTTTATTTTAATAAAGAGCAGCGTATTTTAAATGCCTTAAAAAGTTCGTTTATGGTGTTTTATTATAATATTTTACCATTAAGTGTTTATGGTATTATTTGCGCATTATTAATGGTGTTGTCGATGTTCTTATCGCTACTACCGCTGTTGATTTTAATGCCAATTTGCTACATTAGTTTCTTTGTATCTTATCAGGCTATTTTTATGCCCGTTGTGCCACCAAGTGATGACAGTAACATTAAGCCTTTAAGTAGCGAGCAAAGCGGACGCTTTGACGCTTAATGGATGATACGTTAAAACAAAAGTTAAAAAACTATGTGCTTTGGTTGCTTGGTCGGCAAGAGTATTCGCGCCGTGAGTTAACCCAAAAGTTACAGCAAAGAGAAGCAACCGACGATTTCATAGAAAACCTGCTTGATTGGTGTGAAAAGCACAATTTTATTAACGAGCAGCGTTACTGTGAAGGGTTTGTCAGAAAACACATATTTAAATGCCATGGCTTAAAGCGAATTCAAAGTGAGGCCATGAGTAAAGGGATTAATAGAGCACTGCTTGAAACAGTGGTTGATGAGCTGGAAATAGATTGGTTTGAGCTCGCGCAGGAAGCGTACAACAAAAAATATTCAACGACACCGGCAGACCTCGAGTACAAAGAAAAAGCTAAGCGCGTGCGCTACTTAATGTATCGAGGTTTTAGCTATGATCAAATAAATTTTGCAATGCAAGCACAGTAAATACAGGTGAGACTTTCACATGCAGCACATGACTACCGCACAAATTAGGCAACAGTTTTTAGACTTCTTTGCCAGCAAACAACACCAAGTTGTTCCTTCTAGTTCGCTTATACCGGGTAACGATGCCACGTTGTTATTTAATAATGCCGGTATGGTGCAATTTAAAGATGTATTTTTAGGCGCCGAAAGCCGCCCTTATACACGCGCAACTAGCTCTCAGCGTTGTGTGCGTGCTGGTGGTAAACACAACGATTTAGAAAATGTTGGTTACACAGCACGTCACCATACCTTTTTCGAAATGCTAGGTAATTTCAGCTTTGGTGATTACTTTAAGCAAGATGCAATTAAATTTGCGTGGGAGTTTTTAACTGAGGTTGTAAAACTACCAAAAGAAAAGCTGTTAGTGACCATTTACCATGATGACGAAGAAGCCTTTGGCTACTGGGCTAACGATATAGGTTTACCTGAAGATCGTATTATTCGTATTGCAACGAGCGATAATTTTTGGTCTATGGGTGATACCGGCCCTTGTGGTCCATGTTCTGAAATATTTTATGATCACGGTGAGCACATTTGGGGTGGTCCTCCGGGCACTCCTGAAGAAGATGGCGACCGTTTCATTGAAATTTGGAACTTAGTATTTATGCAATACAACCGTCAAAGCGACGGGACTATGGAGCCACTTCCTAAGCAATCTGTTGATACTGGTATGGGCCTTGAGCGTATTTCAGCTATTTTACAAGGTGTGCATTCAAACTACGAAATCGATTTATTCCAAGGCTTAATTGCCGCCGCTGCAAGCGTTACTAATGCACAAGATATGGATGATAAGTCGCTTCGCGTGGTGGCGGATCATATTCGTTCGTGTGCGTTTTTAATTTCAGATGGGGTTATGCCATCAAATGAAGGCCGTGGTTATGTATTGCGTCGTATTATTCGTCGTGCAGTACGTCACGGTAATAAGTTAGGTGCTAAAGGCGCGTTTTTCTATAAATTGGTTGCTGCACTTATTGAGCAAATGGGTCAAGCGTACCCAGAGCTTGCTAAGCAACAAGAAATTATTGAAAAAGTACTGCGTATTGAAGAAGAGCAGTTTGGTAAAACGCTTGAGCGTGGTTTAGCTATTTTAGAAGAAAGCTTGAGTGATTTAACCGGGGATGTGATCCCAGGTGACTTAGTATTTAAACTTTACGATACCTATGGTTTCCCTGCCGATTTAACAGCTGATGTAGCGCGTGAGCGCCAAATGACCATTGACCATCAAGGTTTTGAAGCATGCATGGCAGTGCAACGTAAAACAGCACAGCAAGCGGGCAAATTTGGTGCAGATTATAACGAGCAATTAAAATCAGATAAGCACACTGATTTTAAAGGCTATGATAGCAATCATTACCGTGGCACTGTGGTTGAGATTTTTGCCGGTGGCGAATCTGTATCGTTATTAGAAGATGGTCAGCAAGGTATTATTGTTTTAGACCGTACTCCGTTTTACGCTGAATCAGGCGGCCAAATTGGTGATAGCGGTACAATTACTGTTGCCGGTGGTGAGTTTAATGTAACGAATACCACTAAATTGGGTAATGCTTTTGCTCATCATGGAACAGTTCAAGGGCGTATTGGCGTTAACGATAAAGTGGATGCGACTATTGACGATGCGCGTCGTGAAAGCATTAAGAAAAATCACACAGCTACGCACATTTTACATGAAGCATTACGTCAGCTTTTAGGTGAGCACGTATCGCAAAAAGGCTCACTTGTGCAGCCAGATCGTCTGCGTTTTGACTTCTCACATTTTGAAGCGGTGACCAAACAAGAACTGCGCGACATTGAACGTGTAGTAAATGACGAAATTCGTCGTAACTTTGCACTTAACACTGAACTAATGGCAATTGATGATGCTAAAGCAAAAGGTGCTATGGCGTTGTTTGGTGAAAAATACGATGACGAAGTACGCGTTGTGACTATTGGTGATTATTCAATCGAGCTTTGTGGTGGTACACACGTAGAGCGCGCAGGTGACATTGGTTTATTCAAAATTGTATCTGAAAGCGGTATTGCAGCCGGTGTTCGTCGTATTGAAGCGGTAACGGGTGCAGAGGCAATCGCTTATGTCAGCGAGCAAGAGCAGCAATTAGCTGATGTGGCAGCGCTGGTAAAAGGTGACAGTGCGTCAGTACTTGAAAAAGTAACAGCCTTGCTTGAAAAGTCGAAAGGACTTGAAAAGCAAGTTGCCCAGCTTAACGATAAACTAGCCAGTGCGGCAGGTGCATCGTTACTTGATTCAGTAGTTGAAATTAACGGGGTTAAGTTGTTAGTTGCCAACGTTGAAGGGACTGAATCAAAAGCGCTTCGTGGCATGGTTGATGATCTTAAAAACAAGATTGGCTCAGGCGTTATTGCCTTAGGTGTTGCCAGCGGTGACAAAGTCAGCTTAATTGCGGGTGTAACTAAAGACTTAACTGGCAAAGTAAAAGCGGGTGAGTTAGTTAACCACATGGCAGGCCAAGTGGGTGGTAAAGGTGGCGGTCGTCCAGATATGGCGCAAGCGGGTGGTTCTGAGCCACAAAACTTAACTGCAGCACTTGATAGCGTCACAGCTTGGTTAACTGAGCGTACTTAAGCTTAAGTGGCACTTATAGTTCAAAAATTTGGCGGCACTTCGGTAGGCTCAATAGAGCGTATTGAAGCGGTCGCCGACCTTGTTGTTAAAACTAAGCAACAAGGCCACCAAGTGGTGGTGGTACTCTCGGCAATGTCGGGAGAAACCAATCGCTTAATTAATCTTGCCAAACAAATCGACTCTCGCCCGAGTAGTCGTGAACTTGATGTATTACTGAGTACCGGTGAACAGGTCTCTATTGCTTTATTAGCGATGGCGATTATTAAACGCGGCCATTCAGCGGTAAGCTTACTAGCCGATCAAGTAAATATATTAACCGATAACATGTTCGGTAAAGCCCGTGTAGAAGAAGTCGCAGCAACGCGTTTAAAACATGAACTTGAACATAACCGTATTGCTATTATTGCCGGCTTTCAGGGGCGCGATATTGAGGGCAACGTGACCACGCTTGGGCGTGGTGGCACCGATACCTCTGCGGTTGAAATAGCGGGTGCAATAAAAGCGGATGAATGTCAGATCTATACCGATGTTGATGGCGTATATACAACAGATCCTCGTATTGAACCTAATGCACGACGTTTAAGTCATGTTACCTTTGACGAAATGCTTGAGCTGGCAAGTTTAGGCGCTAAAGTGTTGCATATTCGCTCTGTAGAATCTGCTGGTAAACACAATGTTCCTTTACGGGTGTTATCTAGCTTTAAACCCGACGAAGGCACGTTAATTAGTTTTGAGGAGAGCGACGTGACAAGCAATGTCGTATCGGGTATTGCATTTAATCGAGATGAGTGCTTAATTAAGGTTCATGGAATGCCACAAGGCACCAAACATCTTGCAAAAGTTTTGAAACTTTTTTCTGATAATGGCATCGAAATAGATATGATTAATCAAATTAATCATAAAGTTGAAAAAGTCGACTATGCTTTTACTGTGCATTTAAATGATTACTTAAACGCACTTGATTTGTTAACGGCTGAGCAACAGCAATTTGACGCACAGGCAATTGACGGATTAACTAATGTGGCGAAAGTGTCAGCTGTAGGTATGGGGATGAAATCTCATTCTGGGGTAGCGAGTTTATTTTTTGATTCGTTAGCACAAGAGAACATTGATGTGATGTTTGTTTCAACCTCAGAGATAAAAATTTCAGTTTTAATAGATGAAAAATACCTTGAGCTGGCTGTTCGTGCATTACATAAGACATTTTTAACAGAAAATGAATAGATTGCGAGTTTTTACTTACTTTTTAGTCTAATTTTAATTAAAATGTGTGTGCGGAATCTTATAATTTTATTGGAACATGGGAGCAAGAGAATGCTAATACTAACTCGTAGAGTAGGCGAGACCCTTATGATTGGTGACGAAGTAACCGTTACTGTTCTAGGTGTTAAAGGAAATCAAGTTCGTATCGGTGTTAACGCACCTAAAGACGTATCAGTTCATCGTGAAGAAATTTACATGCGCATACAAGCTGAAAAGTCTAACCCTAATCCGGGCAATGCTTAATCAACATAGTATAAAATGTGCTAGTTAATAACTACGACATTTATAAAAGCCACTCACTGAGTGGCTTTTTTGTTTATAAAATCTATCGTTTCATTGTTGAGTATTGCCTTAGAGATGTATTGCATACCGCTTTTACTTTTTAGCAATAGCCCGCAATCTGTAGTAATTACTTCATTAATGTCGTGCCAAGCTAACTGATAGTTTTTGTAATGATTGGTCGATTTTATCCCATCCTCGTCAAAGGTAAGGGTAACTTCAGAGCCTGATGCTCTGCTAAGCATCTGCCTTGTTACCCACCAAGGGCGGCGATAGTAAAAGGCAATACACTCAAGTAAAGCTAACATAAGCAAAAATGTACCAAGGTAATGATCGCCTAAACCATAAATGCCAAATAGCCCCAATGCCACAAGCAGCGCTAATAAAAAGTATTTAGGTTGTGCACGCTTGCTATAAGGCAACGACTGGTCGAAGCATTCATAAAAGTAAGGTTTATCGAGTTTATAAGTTGTTGTAAATACCATGTGTTTACACTTAAAAGCTATTTTTTACTATTTTAGCCTAATGCGCAGCTTAAAAGGGGAAATGACTAAAAACTATTTATATTTTAGGCATAAAAAAACGACCCGTAGGTCGTTTTTTAGCTAAATAAATAACATTAGCAATTTGTTTCTTCGGCATTAACGCCTTCTTTTACTTCTTCACAGGTGTCTTCTACTTTGTTTTGCACATCTGTTACTGCTTCGTCAATGCGTTCACCCGCTTCTTCTGCATGATTGTCTTCACAACCCATAATAAATGCACTTGCGAATAGACCAATAGCAGCTGCTTTAAGTGTTGATGATTTCATAATGTAATTCCTTGTATATATAAGTTTAAAAGAGAGTGTAGTGTTTTATCTACCTGGGGCTTTTACCACGTAAGGCGCCAGAGACTAGTGAAATAACCAATAAAACTAAAAAGATAAAAAATATGATCTTAGCAATTCCAGCTGCGGCTCCTGCAATACCGCCAAATCCTAAAACGGCTGCAATTAGTGCGATCACCAAAAATGTAATTGTCCAGCGTAACATTGTCATCTCCTTGATTTATCTAAGTGTTAGTTTTATATAAGCGAGTAATGTGCCAGTGTTTTATTTTGTTTTAAATCAATGGTTTGTTTTGTTTTTACGTGGTTGGCTTTATATTGAGTTGGTAATTTTTACGATTTTATCGGTAACTTATTCACAGTTGTATACGGTGAGATAATAAGTAGTTAGTGCAGCTCTTTTTTTGGTAAGACCAATTAACATTTGTTTTAAGGGTTTTAAATGGGTTGGCATGATGGGTTTGCTTTTTATGTGTTTTTACAAAGTATTAGGGGTTTTATATATTCTTTGTTTATAACGAACATTTTTATCATCTATATATATAGGTCAAATAAGCTATTTTAGGTGGTGTTAACCTTATTGGTGATATGTTACTTTTAGATTAATTGGTTTTACCAATTTACAACATGTAGACAAAAGAATAGTTTTTGTTACTATTGGTGAATAATTATTTAAATAAACTGACTTTTTATGTGGTTCGGTTTGAACAGGGGGAGAATTATGGATATAGGGGCTTTGCTCACAACTGCGGGCAATTTAATGCTAACAGGTATGGTGGGCGTGTTTGTATTTCTTTCTTTATTGATTGGTGCAGTGACACTCATGTCTAAGCTGGCTAGCAAGTTTTCTCAGCCAGAACTCGCAACATCACATAGAACACCATCTTTTAAATCGCAAGGTGTGCCAAATGAGCACATCGCTGCAATTAGTGCTGCCATTGCTCAGTACAAAACAAATAATAATTAGAGGAGCATACCAATGGCTAAATTAAAAATAACAGAACTTGTACTTCGTGACGCACATCAGTCGCTTTTAGCTACCCGCATGCGATTAGACGACATGTTACCTATTGCAAAAAAAATTGATGACGCAGGTTATTGGTCTATTGAATCTTGGGGTGGGGCTACCTTTGACTCATGTATTCGTTATTTAGGTGAAGATCCGTGGGAGCGTATCCGTGCGCTCAAAAAAGCAATGCCAAATACGCCACAGCAAATGCTACTTCGCGGGCAAAACCTATTAGGGTATCGCCATTATGCAGATGATGTGGTTGAGAAGTTTGTCGAGCGTGCGCACAAAAATGGCGTAGATGTATTTCGTATTTTTGATGCCATGAATGATGTGCGTAACTTAGAAACCGCTATTAAAGCGGCGGTTAAAGTAGGGGCGCATGCGCAAGGTACTATTTCGTACACAGTAAGCCCAGTACATACATTAGATATGTGGTTAACGCTTGCAAAGCAGCTAGAAGAATTAGGTTGTCATTCAATTTGTATTAAAGATATGGCGGGTCTGCTTAAGCCATATGATGCAGAAGAGCTCATTAAAGCGTTAAAAGAAACGGTTTCAATACCTATTGCTATGCAATGTCATGCAACAACAGGGTTGAGTACAGCTACTTATCAAAAAGCCATTGATGCTGGCATTGATATGCTCGACACCGCTGTATCATCTATGAGTATGACCTATGGTCATTCAGCAACCGAAACAATTGCTGCAATCGTGGAGGGAACAGAGCGTGATACTGGGCTTGATTTAAACCATCTAGAAGAAATTGCCGCTTACTTTAGAGACGTACGTAAAAAGTACGCTGCGTTTGAAGGCAGTTTAAAAGGTGTTGATGGCCGCATTTTATTAGCACAAGTGCCAGGTGGCATGCTAACCAACATGGAAAATCAACTTAAAGAACAAGGCGCTGCTGATAAACTAAATGAAGTACTACTTGAAATTCCTCGAGTACGTGAAGATTTAGGTTTTATTCCACTGGTAACACCTACTTCACAAATTGTTGGCACTCAAGCGGTATTAAATGTGCTCACTGGTGAGCGTTATAAAACTATCACCAAAGAAACTGCTGGCGTATTAAAAGGTGAGTATGGTTCAACACCTGCACCAATGAATAAAGAGCTACAAGAGCGTGTACTTGATGGCAGTGAGGCAATCACCTGTCGTCCAGCCGATATTATTAAACCTGAACTTGAAACGCTCGAAGCTGAATTAAGCAAGCTTGCTCAGGAGCAAGGGCTAACTTTAGCTGATGAGCAAATTGATGATGTGCTTACCTATGCGTTATTCCCACAGATTGGGTTGAAGTTTATTAAAAATCGTAATAACCCTGATGCATTTGAGCCTGTTCCTAGCGCTGATGATAGCGCCAATAAAGCACCTGAAAAATCAGCGGCAAACAATAAAGGCGTTAAGGCAGAGCAGTACAGCGTTAAAGTAGACGGTAAAGTATACGATGTCGTGGTTGCTCAAGGTGGTGAGCTTAAAGAGGTTACGTTAAAAGACTCTGAGCATATTCCACAGTCGGCATCGGTTGCCTCGGGTGAAACATTGAATGCCCCACTGGCTGGTAATATTTTTAAGATTAAAGTAAAGCCAGGTCAGGTAGTCAATGAAGGTGATGTGGTGATTATTATGGAAGCCATGAAAATGGAAACCGAAGTACGTGCCATGCATACCGGTACAATTGCTGAGTTGCTTGTTTCTGAAGGTGATTCAGTATCAACCGGTGATGCAATGATTGCACTAGCTTAAGGAGTGAACAGAGGATGGATGGTATTTTAAACCTCTGGCATGCCACAGGCATTGCTAACTTTACATTTCCTGGGCTGATCATGATTGCCGTTGGCTGTTTGCTGTTATTTTTAGCAATTGCCAAAAACTTTGAGCCGTTATTGCTACTGCCCATTGGTTTTGGAGCCATTTTAACCAATATTCCGGTGGCTGGTTTATCAGATCCTGGTGGCTTACTTTACTATGTTTATTATGTTGGTATTGATACCGGTATTTTTCCGTTATTAATATTTATGGGAGTGGGGGCATTAACTGATTTTAGTGCCCTAATTGCCAACCCGCGTATGTTGCTACTAGGTGCTGCGGCGCAGTTTGGTATTTTTGCGACGTTATTTGGCGCTATTTTACTTAACTTTATTCCTGGGTTTGAATTTAGCTTACAAGATGCTTCAGCAATCGCAATTATTGGTGGTGCAGATGGGCCAACTGCTATCTTTTTAGCGTCAAAATTGGCACCTGACTTATTAGGGGCTATAGCCGTAGCTGCCTACTCATACATGGCGCTGGTGCCTATTATTCAGCCTCCAATTATGCGTGCGTTTACCACGCCTGAGGAACGTAAAATTCAAATGCCAGAGCTGCGTAAAGTATCTAAAAAGGAAAAAATTATTTTCCCGCTGATGGTGCTTACTTTAACTGCCATATTCTTACCTGCGGCAATTCCACTGGTTGGTATGTTCTGTTTAGGTAACTTAATGCGTGAGTCGGGTGTAGTTGATAGGCTAAGCAACAGTGCGCAAAACGAAATTATTAATATCACCACCATATTTTTAGGACTTGCTGTAGGCTCTAAGCTTGCTGCAGAGCAGTTCTTAACAGTGGAAACTATTGGTATTTTAGTACTGGGTGCACTAGCGTTTGCTATTGGTACAGCCTCAGGTGTATTTATGGCAAAAGGCTTAAATAAAATATCAAAAACTCCTATAAATCCATTAATTGGTGCTGCAGGTGTATCCGCTGTGCCAATGGCTGCAAGGGTAGTTAACAAAGTTGGGCTTGAAAATAACCCACATAACTTCTTATTAATGCATGCCATGGGGCCTAATGTTGCAGGGGTGTTAGGTAGTGCCGTTGCAGCAGGTATTTTGCTCGCTCTTGTGGGTTAAATATAATTTAGACTCAACCTATTAGCGCAGTTTACTGCGCTTTTTTTTGCATAATATTCACTGTTTTGACTTAAGCGGTTTCTTGTATAGGGTTTTTTGTTTAAAGTAGCTATTCTTCATATAAATTCTTAAAGGTTACTGGTATGCATCATACTCCATTGGCAAAATATCTCCCGAATGTAAGCAAACTTGTTTTCGGCTGTATGGGTTTGGGAGGCGCATGGAATAAAGATGCGATTACCAGTGCGCATTTACAACAAACTCATTCATGCATAGATGCCGCCATTGAAGGCGGAATTAATTTTTTCGATCATGCTGATATTTATACCTTAGGCAAAGCCGAGCATGTTTTTGGTCAAGCTCTGGCTGAGCGTCCCGAACTTAGAGAACAAATGTATATTCAGTCTAAGTGCGGTATTCGCTTTGCTGATGATAAACACCCACAGCGCTATGACTTTTCAGCTGATTGGATTGAGCGCTCGGTAGAGGGCTCATTAAAGCGATTAAATACCGATTATTTAGACGTACTTATGTTGCACCGCCCTGATCCTTTAATGGAAGTAGAGGAAGTTGCGCAAGTATTTAGTTGTTTAAAAGAAAGTGGCAAAGTGCGCCATTTTGCAGTGTCTAATATGTCGCAACATCAAATACGCTTTTTGCAACGCGCTTTAGATATGCCGATTGTGGCAAATCAAATAGAAGCGAGTTTACACAAGCATCAATGGATTGATGAAGGCGTTTATGTGGGAAATGCCGATGGCAAAGATATTAACTTTACCCCAGGCAATATTGAATATTGCCGTGAGCATGAAATTCAGATTCAAAGTTGGGGCAGTTTATGCCAAGGCTTATACTCTGGTGGCGATTTATCAAAGGCTTCGCCTGCAGATATTAATACCAGCATTTTAGTTAGTAAGCTTGCCATACTCTATGGCACAACAGTAGAAGCTATTGTATTAGCATGGCTACTGCGTCACCCAGCATCAATCCAACCAATTATTGGCACAACTAATATAGAGCGTATAAAAGCATCCTGTGATGCGGTTAATGTTAACTTAAGTCGTGAGCATTGGTATGAGCTATATATCAGCGCGAAAGGCTGCGCTTTACCATAACCTGATGTAGGGTGATGATATGAACATTTTTGTTATTTTAATTAGCCTAGTGATTGCTTTGCTGATCATTATTCCGTTACTGGAAAAATACCAAAGTAAAATGGGGCTTGATAGCGCCACTAAATATAGTAAGTACATTTGGCCACTGGTGATGATCTCTTTGGTTGTGCAGCTTATTTATGTACTCATAAATTAAGTTTGAAACTTAAATATCACACACAAAAAAGCCTTTGCGGGTTACCCCTGCAAAGGCTTTTTTATTTAACCATTAAGATCTTTATTTAAGTGCCAATTGAAGTTCACGATTACGCTCAAGTTGCGCAATAAAGTTATCAGCAATAGGCTTAAACTTAGCAAGCTCTGAGCGTGGTAATGGCTCAGATTTAGGTAATTTCACGGTTTTAGGGTTACGGTGAACACCGTTAACCAAAAACTCATAATGTAAATGCGCTCCAGTTACTCGACCTGTTGAGCCTACAGTACCAATTTTCTTGCCTTGTTTGATTTTTTGCCCTGTTCTAACCAGACGCTTGTTAAGGTGTAAGTACTTAGTAACGTACTGCGTACCGTGGCTAATAAATACGTAATTACCATTGTATTTACTGTAGCCCGCTTTGATCACCTTACCATTACCCGATGACACAACCGGGGTGCCTGTACGCGCGGCGTAGTCAATACCTCGGTGTGCTTTTACTTGTCCTGTAACAGGGTGTAAGCGGCGAGGATTAAAGCTTGAGCTGATATATTTAAAGTTTACCGGTGCACGTAAGAAGGCTTTTTTCATACTGCGACCTTCAGGGGTATAAAAATTACCGTCTGTGTGTCGAATTGCTGTGTAACGTTCACCTTGGTTTATAAATTCAGCGGCAATGATCTTACCAGTGCCAATAAATTCACCGTCAACAAAATGAGACTCATAAATTAAGCCAAATTCATCACCTTTACGGATGTCATTTGCAAAATCCACGTCCCAACCAAATATATCGGCAAAGTTCATTATTTGGCGTTCACTTAAACCTGCTGCGATCGCCGATGTCCAAAAGCTACTAGAAATTTCACCACGTGCGGTTTTGCTCAGTGTTTCTATTTCTTTGCTGTCAATTGAAGTGTCGTATTGGCCTTCGTCATTTAGGGTGACAAATAAGGTATCTGTTTTAGAAATAACATAACGTAATTGAGCTAACGAGCCATCTTCTGCAGTTGCAAAGCTTAGTGTTTCACCTGGGTGAATTTTGGTTAGCTTACGTGTTTCAGCATTGGTATTAACAAGTTTATAAAGCGTTTGCGCAGAAAAACCAGCGCGCTTAAAAATGATCGCTAAATTGTCACCATTTTTAACAAGGTGATCGACAAAATCGTACTCTGGAAGTTTTTGCGCTGCATGCTCTGAATTTAAGTCGGTGAGTTTTTCGTTTTCACCTACTTTTATTTGTAATTCGTAACGCTTACCAATTTCTAGCGTGTTCTCGCTATTGTCTTTGGATGCAGTGGCTTTTTCAGAAGGTAAAAAGGCTAAGGCAACAATAGCAGAAACCAAACCTAGAATAAGCATTTTGTGTTTTTTGGGGAGCGTGTTAACCACGTGGACCATAACGTGCCTTTTTCTGCTGTCAAGATAATAAATAGATTATATTGCAGGATATAACGAATAATCTATGAATACTAGTATTTTGTAGATTTAAACTCGCGTTAAATTAAGCTAAAATCATAGGGTATTCAGGCTGTTTGTGTTTAAAGTTGAATAACAGCACTATTTTATATCCTTGGATACTTTGCTTTTTCATCGTAATGTTAAATTAGCTTTTAAAACGATTTAATAGCGAGAAGTGATTAATTTATAAACTGTTTTTTGGGCTTTTATAAACACCTTTAGTGTATTATTAATCGCTCTTTTATATCCCATTTTAGAACGTACGCCCTGCATTTTAGTTGGTGCAGCGATTAGTTAAAAAAGTTGTTCTAATTAAGTGGAAATTTGTTATGTTAGCTAAATAGTTTTATTTGTTTTGTTAAAACGCGCTAGCAATAAATCGTGAGCATATACACCCCCTTCGTTGTCAGAATTTTTTGGAGTAACACACAGTGGATTTACAAACCGCTCTAGCAGAGATAAAACGCGGTGCAGAAGAGATATTAATTGAAGATGAGTTGGTTGAAAAATTAAAGTCGGGGAAAAAGCTAAAAATTAAAGCTGGTTTCGATCCTACGGCTCCAGATTTGCACCTAGGTCACACTGTACTAATTAATAAAATGAAAACCTTTCAAGATTTAGGTCATGAGGTTATTTTCTTAATTGGTGACTTTACCGGTATGATAGGCGATCCAACGGGCAAAAATGTTACCCGTAAGCCACTGACTCGTGATGATGTGCTTGCTAATGCTGAAACCTATAAAGAACAGGTTTTCAAAATTTTAGACCCAGCTAAAACAACTGTTGCTTTTAACTCTACGTGGATGGAGAAGTTGGGCGCGGCTGGAATGATAAAATTGGCAGCACGCCAAACTGTGGCACGCATGCTTGAGCGTGATGACTTTAAAAAGCGCTATGCTGGCGGTCAATCTATCGCAATCCATGAGTTTTTATATCCACTAGTACAGGGTTGGGATTCAGTTGCTCTTGAGTCTGATGTTGAGCTAGGCGGCACCGATCAACGCTTTAACCTATTAATGGGTCGTGAGCTGCAAAAAGATGAAGGTCAAAAACCTCAAACCGTACTAATGATGCCTTTACTTGAAGGGACTGATGGCGTTCAGAAAATGTCAAAGTCACTAGGAAACTACATAGGTATTACTGATACGCCTAGCGACATGTTTGGTAAAATCATGTCAATTAGTGATGTACTAATGTGGCGTTACTATGACTTGCTAAGTAGCCTTTCTATTGAGCAAATTGCAGCGCAAAAACAGCGTGTAGAGCAAGGCACTAACCCGCGCGATATTAAGATTGAATTAGCGAAAGAGTTAATTGCACGTTTCCATAGCGAAGCCGATGCGCAAGCTGCTCATGATGACTTTATTCAGCGTTTTCAGAAAAAAGCACTACCTGATGAAATTCCAGAGCTGACAGTTAACATTGATGAAGACACTATTCTAATTGCTAACTTGCTAAAAGAAGCTGGCTTAGTGGCGAGTACTTCAGAGGCCATGCGTATGATCAAACAAGGCGCAGTAAAGCTTAATGGCGAAGAAAAAATTACCGATACCAAATTGGAAGTAGCAAAAGGAACAACCGCTATTTACCAAGTAGGTAAACGTAAGTTTGCAAATATTACCGTAGCTTAAAACTTTATAAAGTATAAAAACCAGCTTCGGCTGGTTTTTTTATGACTGATTAAACAGTTAGAACGGCCCTTATAATTTCAACGCTAACAATAACGAGTAGCCAAAAAAATCGGGCTTGATTTAGGGTGTTCAGTAGCTTTGGCATATCATCGGCACTTGGCAGGCGCTCAGCACCGCCCCGCATTTTATTGAAACGCTGCTTACTATAAATAGCAGGCCCACCAAGTTGCACTCCTAAAGATGCAGAGCACACACTAAGTAACCAGCCAGTATTGGTTTGATAAAAATGACGGCCATAATGCTTAATATAGTGCATGCTTTTTTTACTGGCTTTAAGTGACGCTATTGTCAGCGCGAGTAACCGCATGGGAATGTATTCAACAATAAAAAGAACGAGTTTAAGTGGCGTCAAAAAAGAGCTGTCGGGGGCTATATCAGTGCGCCATGCTTGTTGGATTAAGGTAAGTAAACGGTAGGCGAGAGCGGCAATGGGGCCCAATAGTAAAAAAATAAAAATAACTACAAAATAATGGCGTGCTGTTCTCAGTATGACACTTTCCATGACCGCTTTAATAACCCCAGGGTTTGAAAGTGCGTTAACTTCACGGGCTACTAGTGGTTTTAATAATTCTCGCGCAGTCGATTTTTGATTCTTTTTGGTTAATTTCGCAATGCGGATCGCTTTTTTATTCAGGCTAGTGCTTTCTAAGCATAAATATAAAATAAGACCGGATAGCAGTTCAGGGTAAAAGGCAAACTGCAGCAGTAAAACCACAATAATCATAATAACAGCTAAAACAAGGGTGCTTGCCAGTGAAGCGGCTAAATAATGATATTGTTTGCTGTCTGTTTTTTTATAAATACGCTGACCAATCGCGTTAAAAATGGCAGAAAGTATATGATTAGGGTGATACCAGCTAACTAAAGGTAAAAAGCGCTCAGCTAGGAGCGCACAAATAAATACAATAAAGTCCAAATGATTTTGAACAATATTATTGAGCATTTACAGCGTAACCGCCGTTAACTTTTCTAGTAATGCCACCACCATTTTTGATGAATTAATAGAGGCTGTTTCTAAGTACTCTTCAAATGATTGCGGTGACTCTTTGCCAGCAATATCAGACATTGAGCGAATAACAACAAATGGTGTGTTAAGTGCAAAACACGTTTGTGCAATTGATGCACCTTCCATTTCTACTGCTAGCATTGTAGGGAAGTCACTGCGTGCTTTTTCAATGCGAACAGGGTCACACATAAATGAGTCACCAGTACAAATTAAACCAACAAGCGTTTTTACTTCGCTGATTTGTGCAATTGTTTGCTCGGCGGCTTCTACTAGCTTAGGGTGCGCTGCAAAACCTGCTGGCATTTGTGGTACTTGACCAATTTCGTAACCAAACGCTGTTACATCTACATCGTGATGACGAACTTCTGATGAAATCACCACATCACCAACGTTAAGTGAAGGGTCGAAACCACCGGCAGAGCCTGTGTTAATAACACAATCAGGCTTGAAGTTATCGATAAGTAAAGTGGTTGCAATAGTTGAAGCAACTTTACCAATGCCTGATTGCACTAAAGTAACGGTATTGCCCGCAAGCTCACCAGTATAAAACGTAAAGCCTGCTTTGGTTAAAATCTGTGGATTTTGCATCGCCTCGCGCAAAATTTTAACTTCTGGCTCCATTGCGCCAATAATACCAACATTCATAGTGTTAAATTCCTAAGTTTGAATAGCCTGATTATACGTGAAGTCAGCTATAAAAAACAAAAAAGCGAGCCATTTAAAATGCTCGCTTTAATAGATTGCTTGTAATTCGATAGTTATATTTCAGCAAGGGCAGTGGAATGTGCTTTTGCTTGAGAAGGTGATAATACTGCTGGCTTATGTACTCTTGCGCGAGTCGGGCGTGCAGGTTGTGATTTAGCTGGCTTACCTAATTTAAACATAATAGCATCGCGAACTTCACTTGGGCGGTAACCTGACTTCACTTTCATACGAATATGCGGAATGCCAGCTGCTTCTAATGCACCATTAACAAACCAATCACGTTGTGCTTTGTGGCCATCTTTGTTGGCGTTGTTGACTAAGTCAACCGCGGCCACTATGGTCATTTTTTCTTTGTCTACTAGCACAAAATCGAGCTGTTTATTTTTTGCTTTAGCCATTGCCGCACGTTTAGATTTAACAGACAGACCTTGTTTACAGTCAATCACATCGATTAGTTTAACGCGACTAACAATTTTATATTGATCGCCAACAGCACGCTCTAATAAGCCCAGAAACGCCCCTTCTACTTGGGTAAATACACTTTGTTTACGAGTAAAAGGATAAGGGTTTCCGCCATCATCATTAAATTTTGACGCAACCACTGATGCCCCAACAACTAGCACTAATATTAATAATAAAGCGAATTCCATACGGTAACTCCATAACAACAAATTGACACTGCTTTTCTAAAGCAAGTTATGTGCCCAAATAGTTGTTATGGCTATTTTAGTTACCGTTGTTATTTAAAGTGCTGTGTATCCGCCCTCGATACCTTTTACTGCAATCGCAACTGCATCATGGGCATGCAAAGACTCATAGTGATTAATTTGTAAAAAGTAGTCGCTATACTGTTTTGCTTCTAAGGTGGTTTTAATCTTTCGTGCTGCATCTTCACAAAACATCAGGTTTTGACCATTTAAGCGAGCAAACTCTTGTTCGTCTTCACGCTTTACCGCGGCTTGTACTGGTGTTTTAAGCTCATCTTCTAGTAGATTGATTAAGTTAACTACATCAAACTGTTCAATATTATTCGCTAGTTTAACTTTAATATTGGCAATAGAGCGCTGTGAATGCGGGGTCGCGACAATCCCTTGAGTTGTTCCAAGCCACTCTAAAACCTCAGACTGAGTTAGTGTTTCTTGAGCAAACTTTTCGCTAAACGCATTTTGGATCAGTTGGCGAGCAAGGGCTGCAGAGCAGGGACAGGTTGATGAGTAAGTAACATCAACACTGAGTTCAAAACTAATCACACCTTGATTTATGGTACTAGTAAGTACAATAGGGTAGCTTTTCCAGCCCGCTTTACCGCTGAGCAATGATTTACGGCGCAGTGGTAATTCAAACTTAAATTCGATTTGTGCTTTATCGCTCAAGCCTTCATGGCTGGTGATAAAGGTATCTAATGCTTGTGCTAAGGTGTGTGGGTTGACCTGTTGCTCAGTTGAGAGGTGATCAAGTGCTAAAAACAGACGCGACATGTGGATGCCTTTAGCATCCTCTTGGTGTAAGTTAACAAAAGCGCGTGCTTTTGCATTAACGGTAACTGGAGCTAAATCAAGAGATTCAAAAATAAAAGGCAGCTCTATATCGGCCATACCTACCCAGTCTAATTTACCTGTTTGTAATGCGGCAGCCGTGTTAGCAATATCTGGCATAGTCGTTTGCATGATACGTTACTCGTTATTTGCAATATTTAAGACGCCGCATATTACACTAAATAAAGATTTGCTGAAATGCAGCAAATAACAGCAAACATGAAATTTTATTGTTTTTGTCGCACAACATGAAAATAGCTGATAGAAAATGCTAAAATTAGCCTTTAATCATACTTACTTATAAAAACTAAGCATTTAGCTTTAGCTAAGAGAAAAACTGATATATGACTGATTCTTCTTTGAACCCGTGGGTTCGAGTTCTTTCCAGTTCAATAACTCGTTTTGGTGAGTTTAAAACTGCAGCTATTTGCTATGCATTATTACTGACGGTATCGCTGGTTTTATCGAGTATGTTTTACTATGTTGCCATAGGGGAAGTGAACTTAGTTGATATACTCGCTGTGGTATTTTTTACCTCAGTTGTTTCTCCTTTGGTGATTAGCGTACTGCTTAACTCTATTCGGCAACTTGATGCCTCTTATGCCTATTTAGATAGTGCCACAAAACAAGAAAAGCTTTTAAATCAAACCCTCAAAGACAATATTAATCGTTTAAATATTGAAATTGACGAACGTAAAATGGCCTTTCACGCCAAGCATAGAGCAATAGAAGAGCTCAGACGTGAAATTGCAGAGCGTAAAAAAACGCAACAAGAGCTCGCCCAACAAGGCATGTTACTGCGCTCAATTGTCGACTCCTCGCCAGATTTATTTTATTACCGCGATAACAACGGGGTATTTGCTGGTTGTAATAAAATGTTTGAAGAGGTGATGGGCAAAACCAGTGGCGAATTAATTGGTAAAGCCGCAGAAGAAATATTTCCAAGTCACTTTTTATCTGAAGTACTCAGAACCGATGAGCAGGTTGAACGGACTCATCAAGGTTTAACTATTGATGTAGAGTATTCTGTAAATGGTGAGATAAGATGGTTTGAACTCAGAAAACTTCCCTTTATCAATGAGCAGGGCGATTACATAGGTTTACTCGCTTTTGGTCGTGATATTACCAGTCGTAAAGAAGCCGCGCAGGCACTGGAGACTGCTTATAAAGACAAAGGGAAATTTATTGCCACATTAAGCCATGAGCTGCGTACTCCGCTCAATGGTATCGTCGGTTTAACCAGAATGCTATTGGATACTGAGCTTAATAAACAGCAGCGTAGTTGGTGTAATACGGTATTTTCAAGCGCCGAAACGCTGGGTAACATATTTAACGATATTATAGATTTAGATAAAATTGACCGTGAGCAACTCGATATTGCCGCTAACGAAATTAATGTGTCTGACTTTATCAATGATGTGGTTAACTTTGCAGGCCTTATTGCTGAGCAAAAAGAGCTTTCCTTTGAAGTGAAGCGTTCGGGGATGCTTGATATATACGCCTTACTTGACCCCACACGTTTACGCCAAGTGGTGTGGAACTTAATTAACAATGCGGTTAAATTTACCCAGCAGGGCAGTGTCACCTTAGATTGCGGTAGAGAAAACCGCGAAGATGGCCCATGGCTTATTATAAAAATACTTGATACCGGTGAAGGGATCCCGCAAGAACAACTTACCCGTATTTTTGATATGTATTATAAAGCGCCTGATCTTAAAGGGACTAATGCAATTGGATCGGGTATTGGCTTAGCTGTAACAAAAGCGTTAGTAAGTGCTATGAAAGGCATTATAACTGTTAATAGCACCCCCGGAGAAGGGAGCTGCTTTACCGTACAAATTCCGCTGAATTTATGTAGTGCACCTACCGAGCATAGTTATGTGGGACGTAGCTTATATATTTTATTAGTGGAAGATGTACCACTTAATGCTGAAATCGCAACTAACCTATTAGAACAGCGTGGGCATGAAGTGTTGTGGGCTGAAACGGGTGAAGATGCTTTATCGTTTGTAGAGACCGAAGATGATCTTGATTTAGTATTGCTTGATATGCAGCTTCCAGATATTAATGGTGATGAAGTAGCAAGGCAAATACGCGCACAAAGCCATTTTGATCAGCTACCTATTGTGGCACTTACCGCCAATGTTCGCAGTGCTGAAGAAGAGCTTGAGGGAATTTCTATTCAAGGAGCGTTAGCTAAACCAATAAACACCAGTAAGTTAGATAATATGCTCGCTGAACTCTTTGGTATTAAACAAGCGCAAACCGAGGCTCCTCAACGAGTAGTTAATCAAGAGTTATTAAATCAAATAAATACTGACTTGTTAGATGTTGAAACCATTGAAGACTTTGTAAATTCGATGGGCGTTGAAGTATTTAAACGCAGTAGTCAGCTGTTTGCAAAGCTAAATCCGCAGTATCAACAAGAGCTATTAGCGTCATTAAAAGCAGCAGACAGAGAAGAATACAAATCCGTTGCGCATAAGTTAAAAGGTGCCGCAGGTTCGGTCGGTCTGAATGATGTGCAGTTGCATGCCAAGCAAATGGAGCATGGTGCGCTGGAGCAAAGTGATGAAGTATTAACAGTTTGGCTTGATGAATTAGCAGACAAAATAAATGAAGGACAACAGGCCCTTCATTTATTTTTACAACAATTAGAATAAAAACTAATTAGCTGTCGATTTTACCAATGAAGCGGTAACCTTCACCATGAATGGTGCTGATTAACTCAGACGTTGAGTTGTCGCTTTCAAAGTGTTTACGGATACGACGAATAGTAACATCAACTGTACGGTCGTTAGCGCGAAGCTCACGGCCAGTCATGTGCTTAATTAGCTGCTCACGACTAAATATACGACCTGGAGAGTCAAGCATTAAACGCAGTGCTCTGTATTCGCCTTTAGGTAGACGCTTTGCGTCTCCGTTTGGAGAAGTAAGGCAACGACTGTTTTCGTCAAGTTCCCAACCGTTAAAGGTGATCACGCCATTGGTTTCAATAGCTGATTCTTCACCACCTAATGCAGTACGCGTAATTAGGTTACGTGCACGAATAGTTAATTCACGTGGGTTGAAAGGCTTAGTAATATAGTCATCAGCACCAATTTCAAGACCTAAAATACGGTCTACATCGTTGTCACGGCCTGTTAAGAAAATAAGACCAACTTTGCGCTTTTGGCGTAATTCGCGAGCTAAAATAAGCCCGTTTTTACCTGGCAGGTTGATGTCCATAACTACAAGATTGACGTCATCGTTATTTGTAAGCTTATCATGCATATCATCGCCATCAATGGCTTCAATAACTTTGTAACCTTCAGCTTCAAATAAACTAACGAGGTTTAGTCTAGTTACGTCTTCATCCTCTACGATCAGAATGACTGGCGTTTGCATCTTTAATTAACCTTTTTGGAGTGTGTTTTATTTATAAAATCGGCGTGATCATCAGAGCCGACTACTAGAATTATAGGATTATATCTAAATGTTAACAAGTAAAAACAAGTTAGATAAAAACAGCTGCGCGCCCAAACCTACTTTGACGTATTATTAAAAACCGCGGCTTAATTGATACTTAACGTTGAATGTATAATTTGAATTATAGAGTCGAAGCCATTTCTCTTTAATAATTGATACATCCATCAACCACCTAAAGATACTAAAAATAATCAGACTAATTCAAAACGGAATTATATCACTTTCCAACTTTTCATCAATGTATGTGATATGTTAAACGCAATTAAGTTCATTAATTGTTCAAAAATACAACGTTTATGGTACAACTGTTTAGTAAGCTATGTCTTAGTATGGTCATAAAGTCTTAATTCAAGGGGATGCAAAGGATTTATTTCGCTTTTTAAAAGAGTGTAATAATAAATCGGGCACCCTGCTGATACTCAGTATCTAGCACAATTTCTCCAGCCAAGGCTTGAGTCACTAAATTGTAAACCAAATGCATTCCTAAACCACTGGCTCCTTGACCGCGTTTTGAAGTAACAAATGGGTCAAATATTTTTGCTCGTATATTACTCTCAACACCCAGACCATTATCGGAGTAGGTGATTTGTGTTTTTGTTTTCGTTGCCACAATATCAATCTGCACTTCGTTGTCACCGCCAGCTACAAACCCGTGAAGTAGTGAGTTTAAAATAAGCTGATGGAATACTTGCTGCAGTGGCCCTTTTTTACTTTCAACGGTTAAATCTGGGGGACAATTTATAAGAACTTTAGGGTTTTTAATTTTTAGCTCCTGCCCCATAGACAGTAGCGTATCGTTTATGAGTTGTTGTAAATTAACAGTACTGGTTATTTCATCGTCTTTGATCACCGCAACTTTTTTAAAGTTAGAAATGAGCTCTGCAACGCGGTTTAAGCTGCTATATATTAAGTCTAAGTTTTCGATACCATCGTTAGTAAATTGCTCGAATTGACTCGCTGTTAATGATTTATTATGAAAATTAACCTGTAGCTCTGCGAGTTTATCTCGCAGTAAAGTAGAGCCTGTAATACCAAGTCCAATTGGTGTATTTACCTCATGGGCAACCCCTGCCACCATTTGCCCCAATGAAGCCATTTTTTTATTTTCAACAATTTGAGTTTGGTATTGGTGCATTTTTTCCAGAGTAGTTAACAGCTCTTTATTAGCCTCTCTGAGTGCAATAGTGCGTTGGCTTACTTTCTCTTCAAGATTTGAGTTTAGCTGCTTAATTTCTTGTTTATCTTCTTCATGGCGCTCTATTTGCCTTTGCGTACGTGCAAGCATTACATTTAAGCTGTTAGACAGTCGGGTTATTTCAGTTAAGTTCGTCAAAGGCGCACGTGCATAGTAGTTATGATCTTTAGCTATGTTTTGTAGCAATAAGCTTAAGCTTTCAATCGGGCTGGCAATTCTTTTTTGTAGTCTTAAAATAATCAAAGAGATAAAAATAAGTATTAAAGCCATAATAACGATATCGATTACAATTTTTTTTGTTATTAGCTCATTTAAGTTATCTAAGCTGCCTCTAATATACACATAGCCTAGCAGCTGTTCATTATTGAGTATTGGGGTAATGTACTCAATATACTCATCACTAACCTGTGGTGCAGCAAAGTCATCAATATTGTCTGTTTTAATGGGCACTGGTGGTGATTTTCGCGCATTAAAACTGGTAAAGAACACCGGTTTATTGGTTTGCTCATCTAAAGCATATATATGTAAATTTGTGACGGATGATACTTGTTGAAGCAGCTTCAAACGTCTTTCTTCTGCAGGCCTATTTTTATTTAGTAATGAGGGCATCGCGTCGAATGCAATGATCTCTGATACCAAGACAAGTTTGCTAATGAGCTGCTTTTTTTGCTCTTGCGCACTTAAATAGGTAGAAATTGAAAGCGATAATAACAAACAGATAGCTGTTATAAGCATGATGGTTTTAAACAATATGCTACGAATGCTATTTTGCTCTACAGTTTTGGGCATTGCGAGAAGGTCATCCGTGTCAATTGTGAATCTAATAGGTAGTAGTTTAGCAAAAACAGAAAAAAGTGAAGTAAAAAGATTAGCTTAATTACACTTTTTATTTTTAGCTAATCTACTGATGAAACATAAATATGTGGCTAATACAGCCCATATTTATGTTTTGACAGGATATTAATAACTTATTTTAGCTACTGTATACGGCAAACTTGTTGTTTTTGAACACTGTGTGGTAGCTATCAAATTGATTTTCTAAAATAGGTGGGTATTTTAGAAAGCTATTTGCCACTATGGTCAGTTTGCCTACCTTAGTTAAATGTTGCTTTGCATGCGTTAAAAAAGATTCAGCAACGCTGTAGTCAGTTGCAATCCCGGTATGAAATGGCGGGTTGCT
Organism: Pseudoalteromonas sp. SK18; assembly: GCF_001974855.1. Classification (GTDB taxonomy): domain Bacteria; phylum Pseudomonadota; class Gammaproteobacteria; order Enterobacterales; family Alteromonadaceae; genus Pseudoalteromonas. The sequence goes on from NZ_MTQB01000008.1 coordinate 43,238, forward strand.
AATAATTAAATCAAACTTGCCAGTAATACTATTTAAACCATCACTGAGTATGGCTTCACCGTTTACATTATTTAGCTTCAGCGTTTGCGTTGTTGCATAGGCCGCAAGCGCACTTACGTCACTACAAATAAATGTCAGTGCTGGATTTTTTAGCCCTAAAAAAGTAGCAATAAGTCCCGCGCCACAACCAAAATCAAGTACTTTCCCGTGTTTTAAGTTAGGAGCATTCTCTAGTAGCATTTTCGTTCCAGCATCTAGCGCACCATGGTTAAACACACCAGGAATACTGACTGCTGTAAACTCAATATCGCTCACACATACCGTAAACTCTTTATGGTAAGTGCTAATATCAAACGCGCTATTAAGAGTAAGTTCGGAAAATGAATATAAAACACAGTGTTTTGCTGAGTCTATTTTATTACTAAACTCAGCCTTACCAGCGAGTTGCTTTTCAATTGACTTAACACCGCTCTTGTTTTCGCCAACGACTAGTAGCTCTGCATCTTTGCTTATCACTGCGCGTATGTTGTCTAACGCCATTAACAGCTCAGGTTTAGATTTAGGGTAATAAAGTATCACCAAATCATAATCGCCCGCATCAATAGTATGATTAACGGTTACATCAATACCTGATATGTTCTTTGCAAATTCACCATTAGCGTGGTTATAACTAAAAGCGGTTATTTTACTTTGTGGGTTGAGCGTTTTAAGCTCATTTAAAAAGCCATCTTGAACAAAGTTGACCACCAATATTGATTTACCCTTCAACTCTTCACTGTTGCGAAGTAATAGTAGGCTCGGATTGGTTAATACGCTCATAAATGGCTTTACCTTACTTGATTATTTAATTAACGGTTACTTAGTTCGTTCGAACATTAAATCCCATACGCCATGGCCTAAACGGTGACCACGCTGTTCAAATTTAGTCAATGGACGTAGCTCAGGACGAGGAACATAGTCGTTAGTCTCTGATTGGTTTTTGTAACCAGGGGCTGCTTGCATCACTTCTAACATATGCTCTGCGTAGTTTTCCCAATCGGTTGCCATGTGAAATACGCCGCCGATTTTTAATTTAGAACGCAGTTTTTCAGCAAACTCAGTTTGTACTATGCGACGCTTATGATGGCGCTTTTTATGCCATGGATCTGGAAAGAATAACTGTAAAGTTGATAAGCTTTCATCGCTTATGCAATCAGCAAGAACTTCTACTGCATCGTGTTCAAATACACGAAGATTAGTAACGCCAGCTTCATCAGCATCCATTAAACATGCGCCAACGCCTGGGCGATGAACTTCTATGCCAATAAAGTTAAGATGTGGTGCATTTTTTGCCATTTCAACCAGTGACTTGCCCATACCAAAACCAATTTCTAGCACTACATCATTGTTGTTGCCAAAAACTTCGCTTAAATCAAGTAGGCCGTTCTTGTGTTCAAGCCCCATTGTTGGCCAGCACTTTTCGATTGCAGCAGCTTGACCTTTGGTTAATCGGCCTTCGCGTTTTACAAAACTGCGAATAGTGCGGATATATTTACCTTCTTGCTTAGCTTGCTCAAGGTTGTTGTTACTTGATTCACTCATATTATTGGCCTGACAAAACAATGTGTTTAAAAATGGTTGCGTATTATCCCTGACCGGCGCTAGGTTGACAAGCACTAGGGCGTTATAGCTTGATCTTTTCAGTCACTCCAATAGACTGAGCCGCCATTAAGCATTAGTAAAAAAGAAATATGTTGGATTTAAAAAAACAGCAGTCAGCTTGGTTTTCTAACCAAGTAGTTGATTGGTATCATCTTTATGGGCGCAAAACGTTACCATGGCAATTAGCTAAAACGCCTTATAAAGTGTGGGTATCTGAGGTGATGTTACAGCAAACTCAGGTTGTTACTGTTATTCCTTATTTTGAAAAGTTTATGCAAAGCTTTCCCGATATTATTGCTTTAGCCAATGCTGATGAAGATCAGGTTCTGCATCATTGGACAGGTTTAGGTTATTACGCTCGTGCACGCAATTTGCATAAAACGGCTAAAATAGTTCGGGATAAGTACCAAGGCCAGTTTCCTAGCTCGCTTGAAGAAGTAATGGATTTACCCGGAATAGGGCGCTCTACTGCCGGTGCTGTTTTATCATTATCTTTGGGGCAGCATCACCCTATTCTTGATGGCAATGTTAAAAGAGTGCTTGCTCGTTTTTTTATGGTCGAAGGTTGGTATGGGGTCAAAAAGGTAGAAAATCAGCTTTGGCATTTAAGCGAACAACTCACGCCTAAAAATAATGTGACCGAGTTTAACCAAGCTATGATGGATTTGGGTGCAAGCTTGTGTTCGCGCAGTCGTTTTGATTGTGAGGCGTGCCCATTAAATAGCCGCTGTGGTGCGTTTAACGCTGGTAAAGTTAAGGAATTTCCTCACTCTAAGCCCAAAAAAGTAGTGCCTAAAAAAAGCTGCCACCAGTTAATTATTAAACATAACGACAAAGTGCTTATGGAAAAACGCCCAAACAGCGGTATTTGGGGCGGATTATTTGGATTTTTTGAATTTAATGAGTACAGCGAGCTTGAAACTTTTTTAGCACAACAAGGGCTTGAAAGTGATCTTGATGAAGTAGCGCCTTTTACTCATGTATTTTCACATTTTGAGCTTACGATTAACCCACATGTACTGAATATTGAGAAAGCCCCTGATGTAGTCAACGACAAGCAGCTGGTGTGGTATCCACTCGATCAATCAATAGAAGTAGGGTTAGCGGCACCGACTAAAAAGTTGGTTAAACAAATGAGCCCAATAGGTTAAACTATTGGCATTTAGCGTTTAGGGGAACAATCATGGCACGTACAGTATTTTGTCAAAAGTTACAAAAAGAGGCCGAAGGGCTTGGTTTTCAGTTATACCCTGGTGAACTTGGTGAGAAAATTTTTAATAATATTTCTAAAGAAGCCTGGGGGCAATGGCAGCATAAGCAAACGATGCTGATCAACGAAAAGCATTTAAACATGATGGATCCAGAGCATCGTACTTTTTTAGAAGAGCAAATGGTTGGCTTTTTATTCGAAGGTAAAGAGGTTGAGATTGAAGGCTATAAGCCAGTAGAAAAATAAATTAACCTCTGTTTATGTAAAATTACTAAAAAAGGGCTATTAGCCCTTTTTTATTGTCATAATAACACTCTCAGAAACATACGATCTTAGCTAAACAAGTTCGTCCTGTTCCTCATTATTTCTAATTTGTTCTTTTAAGAACTGTGCTGCTTTTGAGTATTCAATTTCGAGTTCATCTCTCATTTCAATTAACTCATCAGCATTTATCTCATCGCTCTTACACTTATCTTCAAATGACTGCGCTAAATCAGCAACAATGTTAGCTCCTACTGTTTTTGATATAGATTTTAATTGATGACAAGCTGCTACAACATCCGCCTGATTGCTTTGTAATACAGCAAAGTTAATCACTTTAATTTGTTCTTGGCTTTGTTCTAAATACATTTTAAAAAAGCGGATTATTTTAGCGTCATCACCATTTATATACTTATTTGCCGATTCCATATCAATAGGTATAACTGGCTTTTCAGCCGAACTAACTTTTTTCGGTTGTTTGCTGTATAAGTCACTCCATTGTTTTAATGTGTCTTCTAGTGCATTTAGCTCAATAGGTTTAGTGATAAAGTCGTTAATACCCACTGCTAAACATCGCTCTCTCTCGCCTTTTAGCGCATTGGCAGTGACAGCAATAATATATGGTTGTGCGTCAATTGATTCCAGTAATGAAGCTTCTTCTCTAATTTTTTCAACCATGTCGTAGCCAGACATTTTTGGCATATGTAAATCGGTTAAAATGAGCGAGTAGCTATTTTTACGCCACATATCTAGACCTTCTTCACCGTTATTAGCCACTTCTACACTGTACCCTAGTATATGTAACTGTTCGGTGAGTACCTCTTGGTTCAATAGGTTATCTTCAACCAATAATACCAGTCTATTTGCGGCCAGCGCTTCTTCAGAACTTAGGTAGTGGTTCATAGTTTTAGCTTTTTTAATTTGCTTAGGTTTATGTAAGCCGGCAGCTACCAAAATTGAAAGCATAAAGTTAGATTTACACAACGGGGAAGCATTAATATAGAAAATATTTTTATGATTAATTACCGCTTCATCTAATTTACTTAACACCACCATTTGCTGGTTATTATCTTCTAATGAGTAGAGCAAGCTTCTTAGTAGGGTACTGATACTACTCATGTCATCAATACCATCGACAACCCAAATAATATCCTTGGTATCTTGATGCGTTTCTATATCTTGCTGCTCGTGAGCGTAAGTTATTTTAGCGCCCATAAATGACAAGTAACGATAAATGACTTTGCCACGTTCAGCGTTGCTACTAACAACAATGACATGTTTGCCATTGAGAGTGTTTTTGTGGGCAAATTCAGTTTTACCTGCGGTGGAAAAAGGCAACTCGACAGTAAACTCACTCCCAATACCTTCATGGCTAGTTACATGAATACTTCCAAGCATTAGCTCAGTTAAGCTTTTACAAATAGAAAGACCAAGCCCCGTACCACCAAACTCTCGCGTAATAGAGCTTTCCGCTTGAGTGAATGGGTTAAAGATTTTTCTCAATTGAGATTGGCTCATTCCTTTACCGTTATCACTCACGCAAAAGCGCAATGTAAAGTGATCGGCGGTGTTATGTGCTACTTCTACTGATATTCTTACTTTACCCTGCGTTGTACCATTGGTGCTGGTAAACTTAATGGCATTACTACATAAATTATATAGTACTTGGCGCACTCTGACGGAGTCACCTTTAAGGTTGTTGGGGATGTCGGGGGCAATTGATAAATCTAAATCTAGATGGCGATTTTTAGCAACCGATGACAGCACCTTGGCGACTTCTTCTAGTGTATCTGCAACAGAAAATGGAACTGGATCTATGTTGAGCTTTCCAGCTTCAATTTTAGAGAAGTCTAAAATATCATCTAAAATACTCAGTAACGAAAATGCAGATTCACGAATAATAGTACTTAAACGTTGTTGTGCACCATCGAGTTCTGTTTGGCGTAGTAAATCAATAGTACCAATAACACCATTCATAGGTGTTCTTATTTCGTGGCTCATGGTGGCTAAAAAGGTGGTTTTAGTTTCACTGGCTTTTAACGCTTTTTGGGTTTGTTTTTCTAATTCAAAGGTTCTGCTTTGTACTTCTGTTTCAAGGCTTGTTTGAAGCTTTTTTAATTCTTTTTGTGCAGCTTGGTCGTCAGCTTGAACCATGCTTACTTTTTTCAGTAATAAATTAATTTGTTGAGCTACAGTTTCTAATCCCCCTTCAAGCTGCTCATTAAGGGTGCTTTGATAATTATCATTTTGTGTAATTGCTTTGAGTTCTTGAGTGAGAGAGTCGGTGTTTTTATGTAATCGCTTATTAATGTACTTATTAAACACTATGGCTAATAAAAACAGCGCTATTAGAGCTACAATACCGGCAAAAAAGGCATTCATTAGTGAACTTTGGGGCGAAGGTAAAGTTAAAGGTTGTTTTTGCTCAATAATAAGTTCAGCAATGATCTGCCCATCCAATGAAATAACATGATGCAGTATGCCTTGTTGTTTAATGTGCTTATTAATGGCTAAAGGTGCAATTGAATTATTATTATTGCTATAAATTAGCTCTGCTTGATTGTTGGCATTAAAACGGTGCAGGGTATATTTAAAATCATTGTTGAGTAAGCTTGCAATGTCAAAAAGTGGTTTGGCCTTGTCTTGTCCGTATAATGTTAGTGCTTCTACAATGGGCTGCTCAAGACTTTCAGCAAGTTTAGTGACCGCGATGGTGGAGGCTGAGGAAAGTTCATTGTTCTTAGCATTGCTTTGTGAGTAAAGCGAATAGGCGACTATAGATAATGTGGTTATTATAAGGTTACTAACTAAAAATAAAGGTAGTAGGCCTTTTATTGCTGAAGAGAACTTACTCTGCATGAGTTTTCCTGTGGTCTTATTATTAAAACGGTAAGCCTGTACCGAAAGTTATGGACCAATCGTAACACCTAAAAAAAATAATTCACTACGTTTTTTAAACTCTTTTGTTGAATAAATGCACGGTGTTAACGAAAATGCTGGTTAGTTGTTTGAAAACCGTTCAAACGGTTATAAAGAATAAAAAAAAAGTTGACTTGTAAGGGCAAAACTCGTTTAATACGCCGCACGCCCAGATAGCCAAGTCAGTAGAGTTTGGTGGGAATTGCATTAAAAATCTGTTTAGATTTTTAATCAGCACTGTATAAGTGCCTCGATAGCTCAGTTGGTAGAGCAGAGGATTGAAAATCCTCGTGTCCCTGGTTCGATTCCGGGTCGAGGCACCATTTACAAAGAAGTTATCAATCTTTAAAATTGATAAAGTGCCTTAGCACACAGTTTAGTGTGCCGACTTAGCTCAGCTGGTAGAGCAACTGACTTGTAATCAGTAGGTCAACCGTTCGACTCGGTTAGTCGGCACCATTTTATTTTAGTTGAATGTTTACAATAACGTTAAACTAGCACTGTTTAAGTGCCTCGATAGCTCAGTTGGTAGAGCAGAGGATTGAAAATCCTCGTGTCCCTGGTTCGATTCCGGGTCGAGGCACCATTTACAAAGAAGTTATCAATCTTTAAAATTGATGAAGTGCCTTAGCACACAGTTTAGTGTGCCGACTTAGCTCAGCTGGTAGAGCAACTGACTTGTAATCAGTAGGTCAACCGTTCGACTCGGTTAGTCGGCACCATTTATTTTAGATAATTTAAAAGAGCAACTGACTTGTAATCAGTAACTCATCTAAGTTATACGTTCGACTCGGTTAGTCGGCACCATTTATTTAAATAGTTAGTTTAACTATTTGCACTGTTTAAGTGCCTCGATAGCTCAGTTGGTAGAGCAGAGGATTGAAAATCCTCGTGTCCCTGGTTCGATTCCGGGTCGAGGCACCATTTATACAAAGCCTCGCACATGCGGGGCTTTTTTGTTTCTGAATTTAGCTGAGCTATTGTTCGGCATCGAACTACGTTCGATTATAAAATACATCCTTGTATTTTCCCCTTCGGGCCATCTTTTAGATGTTAAAAATTGTTCCTGACAATTTTTTGCCGGGTCGAGGCACCATTTATACAAAGCCTCGCACATGCGGGGTTTTTTTGTTTCTGAATTTAGCTGAGCTATTGTTCGGCATCGAACTACGTTCGATTATAAAATACATCCTTGTATTTTCCCCTTCGGGCCATCTTTTAGATGTTAAAAATTGTTCTTGACAATTTTTTGCCGGGTCGAGGCACCATTTATACAAAGCCTCGCATATGCGGGGCTTTTTTGTTTCTATTCTAAATTTGGCTCAGCATCAAACTACCTTCCATCTCAAAATATATTTATAATTTTATTCCGCTTTAGCTGGTGTAATGCCAACAGTAAATCCTGCCGTCTTTTCTATATTCACTTTTTAAGAGTTTAAATTAACTTTTTGATTAAAAGTTGGCTTGCTGATTTTTTTGTGATCATTGTGTTAACACTTGGCGTATTGAGTGAACTTATAATTTCATCGCAAGCTATGTAATGTTATGTAAAGTCAATTGAGCAAAGTTTGCTAAAGTGATTGAATAACATTCATAAATAGCACTAATCAGGTTTAAATATGATGTGGCAATGTAAGCCATCTTTATTAGCAATAAGCATTATAATGCTAAGCGGTTGTGCGAGTAATTTAAACCCGCAACAACGTGAGCGAGCGCCGAGTGCACTACCTACCCAATGGCAGCAAGCTGCCGCTAAATCGGTAATAGCCGTAAACGATACTTGGTTCAATAAGCTAGCTTCACCAACAGTAAAGCAGCTAGTTACGCAAGCGCTTAAAAATAATCAACAACTACGACAAGAGCGTTTCGATGTAGAAATACAAAAACAACAATTAATTATTACTGGTGCTGCATTGTGGCCTAGCTTAGATATTTCATCACGGGTGGGGCGCAGTAAAAACAATCGCCCTGTTAGTTATAATAATTCGAGCTCTGTATTGTTAGAGTTAGGTTATGAAATTGATTTATGGGGTAAGCTTTCAAACGCAAAACGCAGGGACAATCTTAACTACCTTGCTCAGCAAGCTCGTTATGAGCAGGCTAAACAACAGCTTATTGCAGATGTTGTAACTAATTGGTTTAACCTAATCAGTGCAGAGCAATTACTTGATTTATTTAAGCGCAGAGAAGCTAATGCTAAACAAAACCTCGAGATTATTGAGTCGGGTTATCGCCAAGGTTTAAATGAAGCGTTAGATGTTTATTTGGCGCGTAACGAATTAAATAATGAACGCTCACGTATAGCCACTCAGCAAGCAAATTTAAGTCAATCTGCTCGTCGTCTTGAGCGCTTGTTGGGCGAGTATCCAAAAGGATTACTGGCGGCTAATCACGACTTACCCGTTATTAATGACGATATTCCTCTAGGTCTCCCCTCAGAGCTTATTACTCGTAAACCCACATTACGTGCTAGTTGGTATCAATTGTTAGCCACAGATGCTTCACTGGCTTATGCTCATAAACAGCGTTTCCCAAGTTTAAACTTAAGTGCAGGCTTAAGTGATAGTACTAGCAGGGTAAGCGACTTATTTTCTCCATCAAGCCTAGCATGGTCTCTGATAGGTAGTATTTCAGCTCCTATTTTTAATGGTGGGCGACTTGCTGCCAACGAAGAAATAGCCAGTTTACAAACGCAAAAGCAAGAGCAAGCTTATCTGCAGTCTTTGTATGATGCATTTAGCGATGTTGAAAATGCTATTTCGCAACAGCAGTCACTCAAAGCGCGCTACCAAAGTACATTACAAGCACAAGAGAATGCGTTAGCCGCCGAACAACTATCGTTTGAACAATATCAAAGTGGCTTAGTTAGCTACACCACAGTACTTGATGCGCAAGCCCGTTCATTTGATGCGCAAAGCTCACTGATTGAAATTAAAAATCAACTACTAACTAACCGAATTAATTTACATGTTGCCCTTGGTGGCGATTTTGTAAAATCAATATCCGTACAGGATGAACAAGCAATATGAAACTCAATAAACAAAAAATAATTGTTCCTGCCGCTATCATCATAGCTACACTTTTTTTAGTGATGTTTATTAAAGGCAATCCACCAACCGCATCACGTTTTTCAGCGCCACCGAAAGCAAAAATTAATGTTGCAGTAAAGCCATTACAGTTAATTGACTACTCAGTTGAAATTGATAGTTTTGGTACGGTTAAACCGCGGACTCAGAGTATGTTAGTGGCTCAAGTTTCTGGTCAAATTATCGATATAAATGAGCAGTTTCGCGAAGGTGGCTTTTTTGCCAAAGATGATGTGCTATTGCAACTAGATGATCGCGATTTAAAAGCGGAAGTTAAATCTGCACAAGCTAACTTATTAAATGCAGAGCAAAGTTTGTTAGAAGAGCAAGCTCGTGGTCGCCAAGCATTGACCGACTGGCAGCGCTTAGGGAATGAGTCTGAACCGAGTATTTTAGTACTTAGAAAGCCGCAGCTAGCAGCAGCCCAAGCACAGGTTTTATCAGCTCAAGCACAGCTAGAAAAAGCACAACTCAATCTTGAGCGCACTAAAATTAAAGCGCCCTATGCTGGACGAGTATTAAACCGCAGTGTCGACCTAGGTCAGGTGGTGTCTAATAACATGCAGTTAGCGACTATTTATGCCACTGACAGTGTTGAAATACGCTTACCAATCAAAAATAAAGATCTGCCTTTTATTAATTTACCAGAGCAATATCGAGATGGTGCTAAAAATCAGCGTGGCTCAGCGGTTAACTTCACTTCTGATTTAATTGGCGAGCAACAATGGCAAGGCCAACTTATTCGTACTGAGGGCGCAATAGATGAAAGCGCCCAGCAATTATATGTAGTGGCTAAAATTAACGACCCCTATAAATCAACTAGTGATAATCAATATCCAGTAAAAATAGGCCAATATGTTAAAGCTAAAATTAATGGCAAAGTCGCCTCTCAGGTACTCGTTATTCCTAATAGCGCTATATACCAAGGAAGTTATGTTTATGTAGTAGAAAATGACGTATTACAGCGCAGAAATATCACATTAGCGTGGCAAAATGCACAGCAAGGCATTGTAAAAAAAGGTTTAGAAGCTGGTAGCCAGTTAGTGTTAACACCGCTTGGGCAGGTAAGTTCAGGTACACCTGTACAGGTAATGGGTGCTACTCCTAAGGCACAAAAACGAGGAGAGCAGCCATGATCGCTTGGTTTACTCGTAACCATGTGGCTGCCAATTTACTGCTCATTAGTATTGTGTTGGGTGGATTATTCAGCCTTTCTTCTAAATTGCCTTTAGAAGTATTTCCTTCGTTTGTTTCTGATCGGATTAATATTAGCGTGAGCTTACGTGGTTCAACCCCTGAAGATGCTGAAAAAGGGGTCACCATACGTATAGAAGAAGCATTACAAGATCTCGAAGGTATTAAACAAATATCAAGTCGCTCTTCTGAGGGATCATCACAAGTCAGTGTCGAAGTTGATACCGGCTACGATGAGCGTGAACTGTTAGCGGATATAAAAAGCCGTGTTGATGCCATTAATACCTTTCCAGCCGATGCAGAAAAACCAGTAATAGGGTTAATCCAGCGTAAGCGTGAAGTAATTGCAGTTACAGTTTCAAGCGACTACAACGAAAAAGAAACCTTAGAATACGCAGAGCAAGTACGTGATCAATTACTGCGAATTCCGGCTATTACCCAAGTTGAACTAAGCGGCGTACGCAACTACGAGCTGGCAATTGAAGTAAGCCAAGATACGCTGCGCCAATACGATTTAACCCTGGCACAAGTATCTAGCGCTATTGCTAATTCAAGCTCAGACATTTCTGCCGGTAATCTTAAAACAGAGGGCGGTGATGTACTTATTCGCTCAAAAGGGCAAGCCTATCGAAAAGATGAATTTGCCAACATAGTGATAAAAAACCAGGCTGATGGCACCATTATTCGTTTAAGTGATATCGCAACCATTAACGATGACTTTGAAGAAACCCCCGTGCGCACCCGCTTTAATGGTAAGCAAGCGGCTTTTATAGATGTGTATCGTATTGGTCCGCAAAGTGCGATAGAAGTGGCTGATGCAGTTAAAAATTATATTACCAGTGAGCAAGCTAATTTACCGCAAGGATTTTACCTGAGCTATTGGGATGATGACTCTGAGGTAGTAAAAAGTCGTATTGCAACACTGACTAGTAATGCCTTACAAGGTGGTATTTTAGTACTGGGATTACTGACTTTATTTTTAAGACCAGCCATTGCGTTTTGGGTGTTTATTGGTATCCCGGTTTCGTTTATGGGTGCATTTATGGCAATGGCGGCATTTGGAGTCACCATTAATGTTATTAGCTTATTCGGTTTTATACTCGTGCTGGGGATTGTGGTGGACGATGCCATTGTCACTGGGGAAAACGTGTATACCCACTTAAAAACTGCTAAATCCGGTGAAGAGGCTGCCATAAAAGGGACTCAAGAAGTTGCTACGCCCGTTACTTTTGGGGTACTTACAACCGTAGCTGCTTTTTTACCCTTAGGTTTTATAGAAGGCGCTCGCGGCGCTATTTTTGCGCAAATTCCGGTGGTGGTTATTCCTGTTTTATTATTCTCTCTTATAGAGTCTAAATTTGTCTTACCTGCGCATTTAAAATATATCAAACTGCGTCAACAAAAAGGCGAAGGCTCTAAATTGGAACAACTTCAACAGCGTTTTGCAGATGGTTTTGAACATGCCATTTTAAAATATTATCAACCGGTATTGGGGTTAGCACTACGTAATAAATTGGCTACAGTCAGTTTATTTATGGGCGTATTTTTAATTATTTTAACTATGATCACCAGTGGTTGGACTAAGTTTATTTTCTTCCCGCGGATCCCAAGTGAAACTGTACGCGTTAATTTAACTTTTCCTGCAGGCACCCCGTTTGAGGTTACCAATAAATACATTATTGATATGTCAGATAAAGCCAGAGAGCTTCAGCGTAAGTATCAAGATGAAGAAACAGGACAAAGTATTATCCTTAACATTTTAGCCAGCACTGGTGGAAGAGGAGGGGCTGCTAACTCGGGTAGTGTGCGCTTTGAAATCACCCCAGCAGAACAGCGAGAGTCAGATATCGGCTCGCGTGAATTGGTAAAAGAGTGGCGGCAACTGATAGGTATAGTGCCAGGAGCTGAAAGCTTAACATTCAGAGCTGAGATAGGCCGAAGCTCAAACCCTATAGATGTTCAATTATCGGGTAATTCTATTAGCACACTGCAAACTGTTGCTGAGCAAATTAAACAACGTTTAGCGACGTACCCCAGTGTATTTGATATTGCCGATAGCATGTCTGACGGTAAGGAAGAGCTGCAAATAGAGTTAACAGAGCAAGGATTAGCCCTTGGGCTAAATAGGGTTGATGTATCAAGGCAAGTGCGTAACTCATTTTTTGGTGTACAAGTGCAACGCATTCAACGCGGGCGCGATGATGTGCGCGTTATGGTGCGCTTACCTATAGATGAAAGACGCTCAGTTGCTGATTTAAAAGATATATTAATACAAACGCCTAATGGTGGGCGAGTGCCGTTATCGCACGTAGCCACTTTAGTACCGGGTCAAAGCCCATCAACTATTACCCGTATCGACCGTTACCGTACGCTTAATGTATCGGCAGATGTAGAAAAAACCGATACCAATATGACCGTTTTACAAGCCGATTTAAAGGCTTATTTAGATGAGTTAGTTCAACAGTACCCAGGTGTTAGCCACTCCCTTGAAGGCGAAGCGAAAGAGCAGCGCGAATCGTTTGGTTCGTTACTGTGGGGAATGATCTTTGTCTTCTTTGTCATTTATGGATTACTCGCCATTCCCTTTAAATCATACTTACAACCGCTGGTGGTGATGAGTATTATTCCTTTTGGCATGATAGGCGCGGTAATCGGTCATTGGATAATGGGGATGGAGCTTACCATAATGAGCTTACTAGGCATGCTTGCGTTAATTGGTGTGGTTGTGAATGACTCGTTAGTACTGGTTGATTTTATTAATAAGAAGCGCAGTGAAGGGCTCGATTTAATGGAAGCGGTTAAAACTGCTGGCGCATCGCGCTTTCGCCCGGTTATGCTTACCAGCTTAACCACTTTTATAGGCTTAATGCCATTGCTGTTTGAAAAGGCGACTCAAGCGCAGTTTTTAATACCTATGGCTGTGAGCTTAGGGTTCGGGATCATATTTGCGACCTTTATAACTTTATTACTTGTTCCAGTTAACTATATGCTTATGGAGCGCTTTCAAGGTTGGTTTAAGTAGTGTTAGGCATTAGAAAGACAAAGGGATAGGCGTTAGAAATAAAATTAAATATCGGGCTGTGGAGACGCAGTTCGATATATTTAAAGACGAAAGATAGGGAATATTTAGTCTAAAGAAATGCTTGAGAACCTAAGCTATAAAGGAAGGTGTTCCCCGAGCATGCGGTGCCCGGTGTCAGTCCTGAAACCTTGAGGTTTCAGGGCGGAAATCTGCGGTCTACCGTAGGCTTCTCGGTACATGCCGAGCTTGCACAATAGTAGACGAACAAAAATCCTGGTATAAAATTTATCGGCTCAGGGACTTAACCAAGCTCCTGCACCCCAGGGAACAAATTCAGTATATAAGACATATTCCAATCCTTAAACCCCAATCGTAAAAAATTAAACTGTTCGCTCAGTTTTCCTGCAAATTTAGGGTCTGTTGACCTTTGCGGATTAAAATTTGTTCAAACTAGGGGCGGTTTAATCGCGGCGCGAGGTTTGTAACCTAGTGGGCTAAGTAAAAACCGAGCAACAAAGAGTAAATCGCCCCTAGGCAGAACCCTTCGGGCAGCGCCTGTTTGGCATTGATGCTGCGTTATCGCCTATTTATGGGGAATAACCACACCACATAGGCTCTGCCTTGCCTAAATACCAAACAGACTGCTGCAAATTTAACCTTGAAGGGTCAACAGACCCTAATCTTGTATTTACTTTTAAGATTGCTTTTTGAACTTAATCAGCTTTTCAATCGCTTGCTTTTGACCTCAGTCATAGAATTCATTGGAGTTGCTTTTTATCGAGTGGTAGCATTGCTTTAATTAGCAAAGCGAAGACGTCATTATGAATAACTTACCAGATTACGAAAAAGCCCAACTTCTTTTAGAGAAAAACGAAATATTTGTATCACCCGCAGAAGCGCATGGCGTTATTAGCGGTTTACTTGCTTGTGGGTTAAGCATTGATGATAAAGAATACTTAGGCTTATTGAGCGATGTATTTAATGATGGCGAGTCGTTTAGCAACGATTTAAAGCAGTTTTTTGGCCAAATTTATCAACAAGTGGTTGAAAGTTTTAATAACGAAGAGTTTCAATTTGACTTGTTTTTACCTAGTGATGACGAAACACTCATCGATCAGGCCAACGGGCTCGTATCATGGGTAGCTGGGTTTATGTTGGGCTTTGGCTTAAAGCAAAAAGACTATGGCAAGCTGTCGGCAGATGTAAAAGAAGTGATCAGTGACTTTAGCGAAATTACACGCCTAGATACAACCTTTGAAGAAACCGAAGAAGATAGCCAAGCACTGCATGAAGTGATTGAGTACGTCCGCGTATCGGCGCTTCTGTGTTTTGCTGAGCTAGGCAAAGAGCAAAATCCACAAAGCAACAAAAAAACACTGCATTAATTGAGCAACACAATAAAAGTAATGGGTTAGTTATTAATGGTTGAAATACAAAAGTCAGAGTTTAAAGCGCGCCGCGAGCGTTTATTGGCGGCAATGGATAATAACAGTATTGCTATAATTCCCGCAGCAACAGAACTCACGCGTAGCCGTGATACTCATTATCCGTTTCGACAAGACAGTGACTTTTTTTACTTAACTGGTTTTAACGAACCCGATGCCGTGTTGGTGCTTTGTAAGAACAGTGATACGCCTTCACTATTATTTTGCTTAGATAAAGACAAACTTGCAGAGGTATGGCACGGCAGGCGCATTGGTTTTGAAAAAGCACAAAGCGAATACTTATTCGACAAAACTTATGCACTTAGTGAGCTAAATGAACAATTATTGAATTTGGTGAACGGCCAACAGATTTTATTTTATGCACAAGGGACGTATCCTGCCTTTGATGGCAAAGTATTTTCAATGCTTAACACTTTGCGCAGTGCCCCTAAAAAAGGGGATACCGCACCGAGTACAATTAAAGATATTCGCCCTTTATTGCATGAAATGCGCTTATTTAAATCGCCAGGCGAAATTAACATTATGCGTGAAGGCTGTGAAATAAGCGCTCGAGCACATATGCGAGCCATGCGTTTTTCCCACGTTGGCGCAACCGAGTTTCAATTAGAGGCAGAGCTTCATCATCACTATGCAATGAACGGTGCGCCACATCCTGCTTATGGCACTATTGTTGGCAGTGGCGATAACGCCAATATTTTGCACTACACCCAAAATAGCGACGTATTAAACAATGGCGACTTAGTACTGATTGATTCAGGCTGTGAGCTACAAGGCTACGCCGCCGATATAACACGTACTTTCCCCGTTAACGGTAAATTTAGCACTGAGCAAGCTGCGCTTTATAATATTGTACTTAAAGCGCAAGAAGTCGCATTTAGCGAAATAAAACCCGGTGGCCTTTTATCTCAGGCAAATAAACTCGCTATGCAAGTACTAACCCAAGGGTTACTCGATTTAGGTATTTTAACCGGCGATTTTGATGAGTTAATGGCACAAGGTGCCTGTAAAGAATACTACATGCATGGCCTTGGTCACTGGTTAGGACTTGATGTTCATGATGTGGGCGATTACAAGGTTAATAACCAAGAGCGTGTCTTAGAGCCGGGTATGGTGCTAACCATTGAGCCTGGGCTGTATATTAGTAAAGACTCAAATGCGCCTCAAAAATACCAAGGTATAGGTATTCGTATTGAAGATAACTTATTAGTAACTGATTCAGGTCACGACAACTTAACCATTAGCGTGCCTAAAACAATTAGTGAAATAGAAGCGTTAATGCAAAGCGCTAAAAACGCATAAGCTTGGAGATAAAAGTGGCTAAGCAGTTTGATATTGTAGTAATTGGTGGTGGTTTAGTCGGCGCAAGTTGTGCTCTAAGTATAAGTAAAAAAAATCCCAGCTTAAATATTGCTGTAATTGAAGCAAATCAAGTAACCACTGATTATCATCCAAGCTTTGATGACAGAAGCATCGCACTTGCCCAGCAGTCGGTAGAGTATTTACAAAGCCTCAATTTATTTGAAATGAACGCTCCCTATGCTGCGGCCATAAAAAAAGTCAGTGTGTCAGACAAAGGGCACTTTGGTAAAACCCATATACAGTGTGATGAGTTTGCAAAACCCTCATTAGGTTATGTGGTAGAGGTAAACCCATTTGGCAGAGCGCTGCATCAGCGTTTAATGCAATCAAACATATCGCTTTTTTGCCCAGATAGCGTAACAGCGATAAAACAAAACGCCGATAGTAATGAACTTACATTACAAAGTAGCGAAAAACTGAGTGCTAAGCTGTTGGTGATTGCCGACGGTGCACAGTCGCCAACTCGTAATTTATTGGGGCTCGGCTTCAATACCCAGCCTTATGAACAAGGTGCGATTATTGCCAATATAGAAGTCGCTGGTGGACACCATCATCAGGCGTTTGAGCGGTTTACCCAAAATGGCCCAATGGCTTTATTACCCATGAGTAATAACCGCTATTCGTTAGTATGGTGTATGCGCCAAGAACATATTGAGCAGCATATGGCATTAAGTGAACCAGACTTTATAAGTGCGCTGCAAACTGCCTTTGGTTATCGTGCAGGACAGTTTATAAAAGCCGGTATGCGCGCTAGTTACCCTTTAGTTTATGGGCAAATAGAATCGTTAACGACGCACCGGGCAGTGGTGATAGGCAACGCGGCACACGCAATTCATCCTATTGCAGGACAAGGCTTTAATTTAGGGTTGCGAGATGTACAAGTGCTGAGTAACTTAATTGCAAACAGTGAACATGATTTAGGTAGCTATGCTTTTACTCGTCAATATTCAATCAAGCGCAGTGATGATATAAAAACCGTAATGACATTGACCGATGCCTTGGTTCGACTTTTTTCAAATTCATCACGGGTGTTAGCGCTTGGTCGAAGTATTGGGCTATTTTCAATGGATTTATTCCCTGCATTAAAAGCCCCATTAGCAAAACAATTAATGGGTCAAGTTAAACAAGGTACACGTTTATGAAACAAGTACAGGTTTGTATAGTGGGTGGTGGCTGCGTTGGGTTAACGCTGGCGCTCGGGCTTGCTAAAGCGAATATTAGCGTGGCTGTGTTAGATGCTGCGCCAACTCAAGCTTCACCTAGCGATGATTATGGCTTACGAGTTAGTGCACTAAGTATTGCCAGCCAGACCTTACTGGAGCAATTAAATGTATGGCCACACATAATAGCTGAGCGTGCTTGTGCTTATACGCACATGGATGTACGCGATGCCGACAGCTTTGGAAAAATAACCTTTAATAACGAGCAACTTGAGCTTGAGCATTTAGGGCACATTGTTGAAAACGATATTATTCGCTTTGCGCTAATAAAAGAGCTTGAGCAACAAAGTAATGCCACAGTGATGTTTGATACTGAGTATCAGCAAATACATCAAAGTGAATCTGACGTATTTATTAATTTAAAAACTGGCGAACCTATTATTGCTAAGTTGCTGGTGGCGGCTGATGGTGCAAATTCAGCGATTCGTAAACAGTTTAATATGGCGCTGAGCTTTAAAGATTACGATCACCATGCCTTAGTCGCGACAGTTAAAACCAAAGAGTCACATGCAAATACCGCACGCCAAGTGTTTTTACCAACCGGGCCGCTAGCGTTTTTACCACTAAGCGATGAGCATACTCATTCTATTGTGTGGTCTACCAGCCCCAATCATTGCGATGAATTGCTAGCAATGGACGACACCGCTTTTAATAAAGCAGTTATGGCTGCCATAGATGGCCAATGTGGTTTATGTGAAGTGCAAAGTAAGCGCGTCGCATTCCCACTTAAAATGCGTTACGCCCAACAATGGGTTAATGGCAACGTGGTGTTAATGGGCGATGCAGCGCATACCATTCATCCATTAGCAGGGCTCGGTATGAACCTGGGCCTAAAAGATGCGGCTTATTTAATCGAGCTGTTAAGTCAAGACGCCAAAGAATTTGCCAGTACACGGACACTGCGTGATTACGAACGTACCCGCAAGCTCGACGCACAAAAACACATCGCCATGATGCAAGGGCTAAAAGAGTTATTTGAAGGCGCAAACCCAATTAAAAAGCTGATTCGTGGAGTAGGGCTTTCACTCGTTGATAACTTAGGCCCAATCAAACACTTATTCGCCAAAGAAGCGATAGGGAAGTAATAAAGACAAGCTGTCAGTTTCTAGCTGTCAGCTTTCAGTAAAATAAAAACCGATGTTTAGTTTAAGCATCGGTTTTTTTATAGGCTAATGCTTTCTTTAGTGTATGCGTACAGCTTGCTGACGCGACGAGCGAAGCTCGTAATGCTTTTAAATTGATGAGCTACAAATTTTCTTGTGCTTCATTCACCATATCTTGCAGTGCATCGATTAACAGCGGGTCACGCGAGTTCTGTTTAGCAAGTTCTAGTGCGTGTGTCATGCTGGTAACGGCTTCTTTAAACTGTTTGTCAGCCGTGTAGCCTTGCGATAATCGCATGTGGGAGTAAGCTGCATTTGGGTAATCGCGAGTAAAGCGTTTAAGTGTGGAAATAGCTTTTTTAGTGTTGCCAAACTTTTGCTGGCGGTGGGCAAATTCTACGTACACATCTTGTGGAATTTTAAGCTCAAACCCGTACTTATCGCTCAGTACCTGGTAGTAACCGGTAATAAGTGATACATCAGCGAATTTTCCGTGCTCGTCAGTCACTTTAAATATTAGGTCGCTAAATAAGTGAATTAAGCTATCGCTAAGTGCTGGAAGTATGGTGCCCATATGAGTAAAAGAGGGGTAATGCTTATATTCCCATTTTAGCTGCGTGGGCATTTGTTGCTCTAAATTTACTAAAGTATTTAATGCACCTGTATAAAAGCGTGCGCCTTCACTTGCTACACTAATAAATAACGCTTGAGCGCCTTTAGGGTTTTTAGTGTATTTAGTGATATTACTTTTTAACTCTTCATCACTCCACCAACTATTTGGGCTTATGGCTATATAGTTGTTAAATAATTCCGGCTGATTAACTAAAGTATAAAGCGCTAATGTACCAGCATTAGAATGACCAATTAAGGTGTTGTAACCATTAGTTGGGTAGTTGCTATTTATATAGGGCATGAGTTCGTCAGACACAAACTTTAAAAAATTATCGGTTTGCCCTGCGTCAGGCCATTTACTTTTAACAAAGGTTTGAAACTCAGTTTTAGGCTCCCCTTGTACTTTGGGTAAGTAATCACGAACACGGTTAGTTGTATCAATAGCAACAAGCATAACATTAGGTATCTGATCGTAATCAACAAGGGATTTGATTACGCCAGACGCCGTATGAAAGTGTTCAACACCATCAAGTAAATAAATAACGTAAAGCGGCTGATCGTCTTTTACAGTTTCAGGTATGAAAATTCTGACAGGCCTATCTTCATTAAGTATTTTTGATTGAAGAATGACTTTTTTACCCACGGTTATGTCGGTTGTAGCGGTGTTTGCATAGCTTAAAAAAGAGGTACTAAAAGTAAGTATTAATACAAGCGATAATAAAAGCTTCATAAATATCCTTATTTAATAATGTGTTGCTCAATAATTGCACGGCTTTAGGTTTGAGTAAATGTTTATATTTTAGAAGTAAATGTAGAGCTTAAATAATTTAAAGCTATGCTTTTCAAGCTCGGCGTCTACCTCGTAAATATTAAACACTAATCTTTATTTTATTTGTTGATATCAGGGGAGCATCTAATAATGTCTTCCCGAAACCCGAAACCCGAAACCCGAAACCCGATTCACTTATCTATCAAAGCTTAAAAAACCTGCTTGCTTAATTATCCTACTAAGCGTAAAATGCGCGCTCATTTCGGCTTTTAAACTATTAATTCCTTGCCTTAAACCGACCGGCCGAAACGGTAGAAGGCTCTATTAACCGTAAGGAATATCCATGCGTCATTACGAAATCGTATTCATGGTTCACCCTGATCAGAGTGAGCAAGTATCTGGTATGATCGAACGTTATACTGGTTCTATCACTGAAGCGGGTGGTACTATCCACCGTCTTGAAGACTGGGGCCGTCGTCAACTGGCTTACCCAATCAACAAGCTTCATAAAGCTCATTATGTTCTTATGAACGTTGAAGCACCAACTGAAGTAATCAGCGAGCTAGAAACTACTTTCCGCTACAACGATGCAGTGCTTCGTAACTTAGTTATGCGTACTAAAAACGCTGTAACTGAAGCGTCTCCTCTTGTAAGAGAAGAGAAGAAAGAAGCACCAGCTGCTTAATTGTTTTGAGTCCTAGCATGGCACGTAGTCAGCAGTTACTATAATGGTTAGCCCATATACGAATCAGCTGGTTATATCGGGGGTAGTTTGTAAAACACCCAAGTTTAGCCAAAGCCCCGCGGGCATACCGCATTGTATTTTTGTTGTAGAACATAAATCAATGCAAGTTGAAGCAGATCTTAACCGTAATAGTTATGTTAGGCTTCAGGTGGTTGCCAGTGGTAAGCAAATGCAACAACAGACTCAACATTTGCACGTTGGGCAGGCATTGCAAGTGAGTGGTTTTTTAAATCGCCACGAAGGTCGTAACGGCCTTAGCCAATTGGTTTTGCATGCTCAGCATATAGAAAGAATTATTTGAGGAATTAATCTCATGGCACGTTATTTCAGACGTCGTAAGTTCTGCCGCTTTAAAGCGGAAGGCGTACAACAAATCGATTACAAAGATCTAGCTACTCTTAGAAACTATGTTACAGAAAGTGGCAAAATCGTACCTAGCCGTATCACAGGTACTAGCGCTAAATACCAGCGCCAGCTAGCAACTGCTATTAAGCGTGCTCGCTACTTAGCCCTTCTTCCATACACTGACTTACATAAGTAAGCAGCGGATTAACACGTTTTTAAAAGGTGTAGAAACATGCAAGTTATTCTACTAGATAAGATCGCTAACCTAGGTGGCCTAGGTGACCAGGTTGTAGTTAAATCTGGCTTCGCACGTAACTTCCTTTTCCCACAAGGTAAGGCAGTTCCTGCAACTAAAGCAAACATTGAAACGTTTGACGCACGTCGCGCAGAACTAGAAGCAAAAATCGCTGAACAGTTAACTGCAGCACAAGCACGCGCTGACAAACTTGAAGCATTAGCAGAAGTTACATTAGTATCTAAAGCTGGTGACGAAGGTAAATTATTCGGTTCAATCGGTACTCGTGACATCGCTGACGCTATCTCAGCTGTTGGTGTTGAAGTTGCTAAATCAGAAGTTCGTTTACCTCTAGGTACTATCCGTGAGACTGGCGAATTTGACGTTGCAATCGCAGTACACTCAGACGTAACAGCTACTATTAAAGTAATCGTTATTGCTGAAGCTTAATTTTTTAAAATTAAGTTAAAAAAACCGTGCTTAGGCACGGTTTTTTTTGATCAAAATTAAAGGCACTTTCCCCAATAGCTTTGAGCTTGCTAAAAGCAGCTTGGTTACACCAATCCGCAATAATACTTAATCATTTTGAGGGGCTAAATCAGATGCTAGCTGCATTAAAAGCGCCTCATTTAGAACAACTAAATAACGAAATTTTTGCCTTGTTATCGACACTATTTTCCTTCCTTAAAATAGCTCACTTCATCAAGCGAATTGATACTAATTAATTTACTATTCAGAACTCAGGTTTTTATTACTCTCTTATATATACAAACAACCTACCCCATTTAAAAGTTCTTAAAAAAGTTAAACCGCTTTAACTTTAATAAATTCAGTATATTAATTCATTCTGTTCCTTTTTTGCAATATTGACAAAACTATGGTATGAGCTATATTAGTGCTTTATGGTTATAAAAGTTTGATCAATGTTAATACATTACAACAAAAGAATTATTTGTGCTGGGTTTACTTTAGTCGAGCTTTTAATTGTAGTGGCGATTATAGGTATTCTTTACAGCGTTGCGTTGCCTTCGTATCAAAGTTACTTAGAGCGAAGTCGGCGTGCAGATGTGCAGCAGCAAATATTACAATACAGTGCCACGCTAGAACGAGTTTACTCTCGTAATGGTGGGTACCCTAATGCGTTTGATGCAGCTGCTAACACTGAATATTATACGTTTAGTTATACACCCACGAATAAAGTAACAGGCGCTACGGCTGATTTTAAAAACAGAGGTTACTCGTTGAAGGCAACACCTAAAACAGGATCTGCTCAAGCTGCGGACAGATGTGGGGCATTAATAATTAAGCATGATGGCAGTGTTGAGGCACAAGGCACTGACTGTTGGGAGTAAATAAAATGCAAAAGTCACGAGGGTTTACACTCATAGAGCTAAGTGTCGTGCTGAGTATCATTGGTATTTTAGCGACAGTGGCTGTGCCTAGCTTTATAAAGCAGATTCAACAAGACCGAATAGTAACAACGGCTAACCAATTAATTAGCGTATATAAATATGCACGAAGCGAAGCGGCCAAGCGAGAAGTTAATCTTAAACTAGTTACTGCAGGTACAAAGTGGCAGGTAGTTAGTTCTGAAAGTGGCTCTGATGAAGTGTTGCGTGAGTTTGTTTCTAACTACTCTAATATAGAAATTAACCTACAAGATCGTGAAGTAAAAGCAACAGGTGAAGTATCTGCTGCTGCTACTATATTGGTTAAAGATGGCATTAGCGATACAAAAGATTATTATCTGTGCATTTTAAAAAGTGGGCAGAGTTGGTTAGCTGATGTGTCTTTAAATGGGTGCGCATGATGAAGTTGCAAAAAGGCTTTACGTTACTTGAAGTGATGATAGCTGTTGTTGTAGCAGGAATTGCATTGTTGGGATTAGCGGCAGCTCAGCTGAAGTCATTGCAGTATGCTACTAATAGTTTTAACTATACGGTATCGTTAATTCAGGCTCAAAATACCATAGAGCAAATATGGCCTCATTTATGTACCCTGCAAAAAGATAACCCCGACTTTTTTAATGATGTTGCTTTTAAAGCGTCATTAGCTCCACAAATTGCCGATTATAGTTTGTCATTACCGGCTAGTTACGCTAATGAAATGCAAGTCAGTATTTCATGGCAGGATGAGCGCCTAACCGATAATGTAATTAATCAAATTACTTTAAATGCAACTTATCCTGACATTAGTGGAGAATGCCCATGAAAAACTGGCGAGTTGCAAAAGGGTTTACCCTTGTTGAGTTAATGGTTGCAATGGCTGCAGGCACTTTTTTGCTAGCAGGTGTTAGTTTGTCGTACTCGGCAATAAAAAGTGGTATTCAAGTAAGCAAAGAGCTTGAAAATGCACAAGAGGTATTGCGTTACAGTAATACGGTTTTGACAAGAAGTACTAAGCAATCATTTGATTTGCCAGTGGTATCGGCTGACGGAATGACTATTACCTATACCATGCCAGCTGGAGTGATCACGTGCAATGGTGA
The DNA here is from genome assembly GCF_001974855.1 of Pseudoalteromonas sp. SK18. GTDB lineage: Bacteria > Pseudomonadota > Gammaproteobacteria > Enterobacterales > Alteromonadaceae > Pseudoalteromonas. Next base: position 66,892 of record NZ_MTQB01000008.1, read on the forward strand.
TGTGTCTAGTGTTGCTGTTGTTGAACGTTACTACTTACAGAACAATAACTTAATGTGTGCGAAAGATGCAGACACTCCCGAAAGGTTGTTAACGGGCGTAGAGACATTAAGTTTTAGTATCAATAATAATGTGGTTACAGTAAATATTAAGCCGGAGGGATTACCTGGGCAGTTTAATAATGCAGTGGAGATGAATATAGCTGTATCTAGCGTTATTTTATCAGGAGTATTCGGCTCATGAAACGTATTAGAGATAAAGGTTTTACGCTGGTTATAGTCCTTATTTTACTTGGTATTTCAAGTGTTGTTGTGCTGAGTTCATTAAGAGAAAACGTGGTTCAAGAACGATTAAGTGGTAATTTTCAAAAGAAAATTAATAGTCGCTTGTTGGCTGAAAAAGGTGTTTTTGAACAAGCCCAAGCTATGCAGCAAAAGCTTAACGATGACAGCAGCTTAGATATGATTCAGATGGTTGCTGATTCAGGGGTTATAACAGGTACTGGTGAGGTAAGTGATTCAAAGTTTAGCTCATCGGTTGCGATTAATGCCGCGGGTGAAATAGAAATCACCAGCCAAGGTAGCCGCTATGACGACGACGCGCAAAGTAATTTAGTTGCACGCTATGGGTTTGTGCCGGCATCACCAGGCTCACTATTTACTAATGCATTGGTGGGGTGTGTTGGCTTAAATTTACGTGGTAGTGGTGTTATAGACAGCTATGATTCTGATTTGGGTACTTATGATGAAACAAACACCAGTGAAGGGGATGTTGCCACTATTGATGAAGACGCCGATGTAAGTGTGGGTGGTGATTCCATCCGAGGTGATATTAAAGCCACCGGGATAGTTTATTTACAAAGCGACGGTATTATTTTAGGTGATATACACTCAAATGGTGGGGTAGAAATTTCTGGCGGCAGAGATACTAGTACTTTGCGCGTTGAAGGGAATGTTCGAACTCAAGGCGATTTTTCTTACCAACGTGGTGGTGGGCATATTACAGGGTATGTTCGTGTAAACGGCGACGTAAGTATGGCGCAAGGTACTTTTATAGATAACATAAATGCAGAAGGGCTGGATATATTATATGGCGGTTCAGGAAGTTTTGGCGACAGTGCCCATGCTCAAGGCGGAAGTGCTTACACTGCAGTGCAATTTAATGTAAACCCCGAAGTTGAGGCTGTCTCTACCTCTGATCCTACTCTTCCTGGGTATGATCCTACTAACCCAGACACTAGCTGTGACCCAATTAATATTCCAGCACGGGTTATTAATTTAATTGATGATACTACCAGTTATACCAACTTTGCTTTAGGTGGCGGAGCAGTTTATGCGTTTGAACCTAAGCAAGGTCAATCAATTAGTGGCAGCTTTAGTGATTTAACCGCAACAACAGATGAAGTATTCATTTTTAGTGGTTTACCACAAATACCAGCAGATGCGGCACCGAGCGAGTATATTTTTGGTTTTACAGGAGTAAAGCTCTCTAGTAATGCTGCCGTGACTATTGATGGTGGCGATGTTATTTGGGTTGTTGATGGTCAGTTTGATATGCAAAACAACTCTAAACTAACAGTTAAAGCGGGTAGTAGCTTAACAATTATTACTACTGGTAAATTTAACATTGGGGCATCTGCAAAAGTGATTGTTGAAGATCAGGGGTTAGCGCCAAGTGGGCATCCCGCTTTTCAGGTGTTTTCTTCTTTTGTTGGTAACGATGGCATATTAATTCAGAGCGACTCACAATTATATGCCGCTATTTATGCACCTCTTACATCAGTTAAATTAACTGGCTCGGGTGCCTTGTTTGGTACGGTGCGCGGAGCGTCAGTAAATGCAAATGGGGGGAGTGGTATTCACTTTGATTCGGCGTTATTAAATGCCAATAATAGCCCCGGTGGTAATTTGAAACCTAAAATCGTGTTTTTAGGCTGGTATTATAAAGTACCAGAGGATGAGCCGATTATTTAAAACTCATTTTTTTTATCATTAAACTTAATAATATAAAGGGGCTCAGGTCCCTTTATTTTTTATTTATTTAAACCTTTCTATTCTTCTGCGCGTCTAATAAGTTAAATTGCAATTACATAATTATAAATAGGAAAAATTTGCGATGTTAATGGACGCTAATCAGCCAATAACTGATCAAGTGCAGCAAATGCTTATTGATCAAGTTAAAAATGGCGACCAGTTAGCCTATAAAGCGCTCTATGACATGCATAAAGCAAAAGTTTATGGCTTATGCCTGAGGCTCATAGCCGATGAGGGGCATGCGCAAGATGCTACCCAAGAAGTGTTTGTACAAGTATGGAAAAAAATAACGCAGTTTGATGGGCGATCGCAATTTTCCACTTGGCTTTATAGTGTCGCCAGTAATATTGCTATTAGTTATGTGCGTAGGCAAAAACATTGGCTTAATAAAGTAATTAGCTTTGAGCAAAGCGGTATGGATGAACAAACTGCAAATGACTGTAACGGACTAAATGGACTGGATAAATTAATTGTTAGGCTGCCTGAGCGAGCAAGAATGGTATTTGTGCTGTATGCAGTAGAAGGTTATAGGCATGAAGAAATTGCAACCCTGTTAGGCATGGCGGTAGGCTCTAGTAAGGCGCAATATCATCGTGCAAGGCAATTATTAAAGCAGTGGTACGAAAATGAGTAAAACAAATTTTGATGACTATTTAAATGAGTCTTTAACCCAGTTAGATAAAAGTATCCCACCAAAAAAAGAACTGTGGGATGGAATCGAGCGCGCAATAATAGCTAATAATCAGCCCTTTATAAATACTAATAAATATTGGCCGAAACTCACCGCTCTTGCTGCATGTTTTACCGCGGCTTTAGTGAGTGCGGTGGTGTTATTTAAAGCACCAGAGACAAATACCGCAGTGGCAATGAGTGAGTTTTTTACTAAGCAAAAACAAAGCTTACTAGTGCAATATCAAAGCCAAGTAGCATTGACCGATAACTGGCAAGTGCAGTTACAAGAACTTGAAGACGCAGAGCAAGCAATAAAACAAACACTTGAAAATGAACCGAAAAACAAGGCGCTACTGTCTATGCTAGCGCAAGTTTATCAACAACAACTCGATTTAATTAACAAGGTGCATGCACCTCGTTGGCAACACATATAGGAGAAATAAATGAAAGCAATAATATTAGGGATCGCTTTATTACCCATGGCCGTATTTGCTGGTGAAAAAATAGATCAGCAAATTGAGGTACCCAATGCTGGAGTGATCCACATTGAAAACCAGCGCGGTGACATTAAAGTAACGGGTTGGGATAAAAACCAGTTTAAAGTAACGGGTGAACTTGATGATAAGGCACAAGGTTATACTCTTAAAACACAAGGCAATAAAACTCAGTTTATTGTGAAAATGCCTGAACTTTCTAATTGGGATAACAATAACAATGGTTCAACGCTCACTATTTTTATGCCAAAAAGTAGCGCGCTGGAATTTGTTGGTGTTAATGCGTCGGTAACGGCCAAAGAGTTACAAAAAGGCACTGAAATTGACGTAGTTAATGGGGCTATTACTGTAAATGATCTTAATGGTGATATTAAGCTGACCAGTGTAAATGGTGACATCAAGGCAAAAGCACTTAATGGTAAAGTTCAATTTGAAACCGTTAATGGTTCGATTGATGATCAGCAATCTAGCGGTGAAGTTCGTTTTAGCGCAGTTAATGGTAATATTACATCAAACTCGACGGCCAACGATATTCGCTTAGAAAACGTAAATGGTGATATCAACTTTAATCTAGATGCCATAAAAGAATTACAAATAAGCACCGTAAATGGCGAAGTTAAGGTGCGAATTAACCGTCTTCTGAGTGATGCTGATGTGAGCTTTGAATCTGTTAGTGGCAACGCTGCGTTTTATTTCCCTGCTGATTTATCAGCACAATTTGAGGTAGAAGCACACGCTGGCGGTAAAATTGACAACCAGTTAACTGACGATCAAGTGCAAAAAGCCAAATACGGCCCTGCAAGTGGAATTAAGTTTAATACTAATGGCACAGATGCTAGCGTAGAAATGAATACTATTAGCGGTGTTATCGAACTTAAACGCCAATAAACACCCATTTTATTTCAAGTAACAAAAAGCAGGAAAAGATTTCCTGCTTTGCTATTTGCACAGCCCCGCCAAGTCGATAGAATAGGGCTATTCAATTTTAGTACTGTGAAGTTATGGCCAAACCAGATAAGCAAGTCGACACTCTTAAAGTTCCTCCCCATTCAATAGAAGCTGAACAATCTGTTTTAGGTGGTTTAATGCTTGATAACCAAGCATTTGATCGCGTAGCTGAACTTGTTGTGTCACAGGATTTTTATACCCGTACCCATAAGCTTATTTTTGAGGCGATGACAGCTCTTGCTGAAATTGGCGATCCAATTGATTTAATCACTATTTCTGAAAGTTTAGAAAAAAATAATCAGTTGTCAGGTATTGGTGGATTTGCATATTTAGCCGAAATAGCAAAAAACACCCCAAGTGCTGCTAATATTGACGCTTACGCGAGTATCGTGCGCGAGCGCGCCGTAGTACGTGAAATGATTGGCGTTGCTAACGAAATAGCCGAAGCAGGTTTTAACCCAGAAGGGCGAACTAGTCACGACTTACTGGATTTTGCTGAAAGTAAAGTATTTAAAATTGCTGAGCAGCGTACAAAAAGCAGCGATGGTCCGCAAAGCATTCACAATATACTTGAAAAAACCGTTGATAAAATAGAAGAGCTTTACCAATCACCACAAGATGGTGTGACCGGTGTGAGTACAGGTTATGCTGATCTTGATAAAATGACCACAGGCTTGCAGCCATCTGATTTAATTATTGTGGCAGCGCGTCCATCAATGGGTAAAACCACCTTTGCGATGAACCTTGCTGAACATGCCGCAATGACTCAAGACAAGCCGGTGCTTATTTACTCATTAGAAATGCCCTCAGAACAAATTATGATGAGGATGCTGGCGTCCCTTGGCCGAATTAACCAAACCAAAGTACGTACTGGTCAGCTAGATGACGATGACTGGGCGCGCCTTTCATCAACCATGGGGTTACTCATGGAGAAAGGCAAAATGTACGTTGATGATGCCTCAGGCTTGACACCTACCGATGTTCGCTCACGTGCGCGTCGTATAGCACGCGATCATGGTGGTATTAGTATGATCATGGTCGATTACCTGCAATTAATGCGTGTACCTAGTCTGTCTGATAATCGTACTTTAGAAATTGCCGAGATTTCCCGCTCACTCAAAGCACTAGCGAAAGAGTTGCAGTGTCCGGTTGTTGCTCTATCGCAGCTTAACCGTACTCTAGAGCAACGTGCTGATAAACGTCCAATTAACTCAGATTTACGTGAGTCAGGCTCTATTGAGCAAGATGCCGATTTGATCATGTTTATTTATCGTGATGAAGTATACAACGAAGACAGTACTGAAAAAGGCATTGCCGAAATTATTATCGGTAAACAGCGTAACGGTCCGATTGGTAAAGTGCGCCTAACTTTCCAAGGTCAATTTTCTCGCTTTGATAATTATGCGGGGCCTGCTGTAGATGATGATTACTAATGCGCTTAGCCACTGCTGAAATTAATTTAACCGCGCTTGAACATAACTTAGCGCAAGTAAAACGCTTTGCGCCCAATAGTAAAGTCATGGCCGTGCTTAAAGCGAATGCTTATGGGCATGGTTTAGTCACTATTGCGCAGCACTTAAATGAAGCAGATGCATTTGCGGTTGCGCGTATAGATGAAGCGTTAGCACTGCGTGCCGGTGGCCTTACAAAACCGATTGTGTTGCTAGAAGGTTTTTTTCATCAAGAAGACTTACCTATTCTACTGGCGAATAATTTTCAAACTATTATTCATGACGAAATACAGCTAAAAATGTTGGAAAGTGCGCAGCTAGATGCGCCCTTAAATTGCTGGTTAAAAATAAATACCGGCATGCATCGTTTAGGTATTGCGCCTGAGCAGTTTGATATGTTTTATCAGCGCCTACAAGCCAGCCCAAATGCACAAAACAAAATAAATTTAATGACCCATTTTGCCTGTGCCGATGATGTAAAAAATACTAAAACAGTGCAGCAAATTGCTTTGTTTGATAATTTAACCCAAGAGGTTGAGCAAGCCCATTGTTTATCGAACTCAGCAGGAATTATAGCGTGGCCGAGTGGTCATGGTGATTGGGTTCGACCTGGGCTAATGCTTTACGGTGTATCGCCTATGGCCAATCACACAGGTAAAGATCATCAATTAAAGCCAGTGATGCGCTTAACTACTAAGGTGATAGCAGTGCGTAATGTGGGGGCACATGAGCAAGTAGGCTATGGCGGTCGCTGGCAAAGTGATAAACCTACGATGTTGGCTGTGGTTGCACTGGGCTATGGTGATGGTTATCCGCGTCATGCGAAAGAAGGCACACCTGTGATTATAAATGGTCATCGTTACGGTATTGTGGGTAGTGTAGCCATGGACATGATCACCCTTGATATAGGTAATAACGTGCACAACGTCGAAGTGGGTGATGAGGTGATTATGTGGGGACCCGAGTTACCAGTAGAAGAGATTGCACAATGTGCTGATACCATTTCTTACGAGTTATTGTGTAATATTACACCGCGCGTAAGTTATGAGTACCAGCGATAATATTTATTATTAAAGATATGCGGTAAGTTTACATTGCTGACATGAACGTGATGTTAGCTTAATGAGTATGGCTACTCTTTTATAAAGTAAATATCGCTAAAGCCCATACGCGCAAATTCTTGGTCACGAAAGTTACGCACAGCTGATGACCCTTTAGAGGTCATTTCAATTTGGCGTACCATGTTTAAGTAGTTAGTTAAATCAATACCCTCAGCAGCCGCAATAGCCTGATACATATCGTGGTATTTATCTTTTGCGAAGTTAATCTCGCGCGGTTGATTTTTAAAAGTATAGGTAATTCTGCGTGCCATAATAAGCTCAGTTAAATTGAGTGTTAGTGTAATTTTACACTGTATTTAAGTTGCGTTGAATGATTAGTTGAAATCAAATAATTAAAAAGTTGAGTTTGAAATGAAATTATCAGTAGAGATCAGTAAATACCCGCTTCACCAAGATTATATTCCCTTTATTAAAGGCTTTATCGACAGAGTAAATGCCTATGAAGAGCTCAAAGTGATCACGAATACCATGTCGACTCAAATATTTGGTGATTATGACTTAGTAATGCAAGTGATCAGTACAGAGATTAAACATTCATACGAGCAATTTGGTAAAGCTATCTTTGTGTGTAAATTTATCTCGGGCGATTTATCTCCCGAATAACCTCCTAACAAATACGGTCGTTTTATAATGATGGATTTTATAACGCAAATACTTAGTGGTTTCACTGCCATGTCTCATTGGGAGTATATTGCGGTGGCTTTATCAATGGCGTATTTATTATTAGCCATAAAAGAGAATTTATGGTGCTGGCCAGCGGCATTTTTTAGTACGCTTATTTATACCATTATGTATTGGAATGGCGCGTTGCTAATGGAGTCATTACTGAACTTTTATTATATGTACATGGCCGTGTTTGGTTGGGTTGTGTGGCGAAAAGGTAAAGCTAATCAAGCGCAACGGTTGATTACATCGTGGCCTGTGAACCGACATATCATTTTAATAGTATCAACCACCCTAGCGTCATTAGCGATTGGTTACGTGATGCAAAATTACACCCATGCAGATTTTGCCTACCTAGACAGTTTTACCACCTGCTTTGCAGTAGTCACTACTTATCTCGTGGCTAAAAAAGTACTCGAGAATTGGCTATATTGGATAGTGATTGATGCCGCATCAATGTATTTGTATTACGAAAAGGGTTATTACCCAACACTCGTGCTTTTTATATTCTATACCATTATGGCGGCGTGGGGGTTTAAAACGTGGTACGAAGAATATGAGCAAAGCCAAGCAAAACCAATGGCGCAACTCTAATTTATGAACCCGCATTCTCAGTTAGTTAATATTTGTAGTGCGTTTTTAGCACCTAGCATAATAACCTCAACAGAGTACTTGGTTAATGGTTTAAGTAACGATAACTTTTTAATACGTACTGACACTCAATCTTACTTATTAAAGTGTTATCAATCATATTGGCCAGAAGTCGCGCTTCAAGCTCAGTGTGAACTCAGCAAACAGCAAGTTTGCCCTGCACCTATCTGGCTTGATAAACAAAATAAACGTGCGGCTTTTAATTATATAGAGGGAGAGGTTGCAGAGTCTTATTTAGCTATGCCGCTACTTGCTAAACTGGTTAAAGTACATGCACATACGACAGATACTCAAACGATGAATATCGCACTTGAATTGCAAGCCTATCGGCATTTATTGGTGTTTAAAGAGTTTGATAAGCACATAGATAAAGTACTAAAAAGCATTGCCAATATGCCTATAGAACACGGCTTTTGCCATAATGACTTAGTGAAAGAAAATATAGTCGTTAATCCGCAGGGCGTGTATTTAATCGACTTTGAATACGCTCAAAAAAATGATGTTTACTTTGATCTTGCTGCGTTAGCCGTTAGTTTTAACTTAGATAGTGCAACTAAGCATGCTTTGCTTAAAAGTTATCAAGCATATACGCCATCAGAGCAATTTTATTTATCTATGCACAAACTTGAGTGTTACCAGATAGTTTATTTACTGTTATGCATTGGTTGGTATGAGCAACGCGCCATCAACAATAAGGTTGTTGTACTGCGCGCGCAATTGGATGAGCTTATAGCATCAGTGGGTAGTTAAAGCCCACCAAAGCGTTCTGCTAGCTCTTTATATTTTGCTACTTCATCAGCGTCAAATTGCATTTCGCCATTATCATCTTCAGATTTAGCGATTAATAAGCTTTCTCGAGCAAGACGTTTAACACGCTCTGCTTTTACGCCTAAAAACTCAGCAACTTGTTCTGTTGACATTAACTTCATAATTACTTCCTCGTGTTTAATCTTTCCGTTCAGTGACAATAATAGATAATATGTGTCTAAAGCGTTACTGTTTTTTTATAGAATATAAATAAATAGCGCTTTTTTTACCTTTTGTTAAGTGAATAGTTTAAATTATAGACATGTAAACGAATCATGCTGGTATTTATACAAAGATGCCTTTATTATTGCGCATGCTAAAGCATTGATATCGCGAGTTGATGTGGCGGCAACAAATGTGCTCTCGTGGTGAAATGGATATCACGTGGCCCTCCGGAGGCTGAGTTGTAGGTTCGATCCCTACCGAGAGCGCCATTTGCGTTTTACTTCCCCCCTTGAAACGATAATAGCTATTTAGCTTAGCTCACTATTTTATTCCCCGTTAAATAATGTTTGTAGCAATCTAATTTACACCGTTAGGCGTATACTCAGTGCCGCACTTATGGTTTATTATCAATAATTGTAAAGATTTTTAGTGTTAATAATTTATTATTACCCTAAACTCAAAAACTAGACTTTTATAGCTAAATAATGCTATTTAGAGTAAATATTCCTTAATTATAGAAACCCTCACATTTATGCTAGTTACCTTACCTATATCAGAACTTATCCCCGGCATGTACGTAAATAGCGTGACCAAGCAGCAGGAGAGTGTGGATGGTATAAAAATTAAAACCAGCGGTTTGGTTCGTGATAAATCTATAATTCAGCGTTTAATTACTGAAGGAGTGCTAGAGCTTCTTATTGATTTTACAAAAAGTGATGTGGCTGTACCGGCTAAATATAAAGTAAAAGAAAAACCACAAGCCGCTGCTACAAATCAAGACAAGCCCGCCAGTAAAAAACGAGTTGTCAGCTTGCAACAAGAGTTTGCCAAAGCCAGCGTTAGTTATGATGCCCACAACAGAAAACTACAGAATATTTTTGGTGATTTAACCTCAGGCTTGTCACTGAATACTGATGCACTTAATGAGATAAGTAATGAAATAGTCAGCTCAGTATTTCGCAATGAACATGCTATGACCATTTTAACTCGCATTAAAGATAAGCATAGCTATAACTGGCGTCATATGATCAACTGCACCATTTTTACAGCGGTATTCGCTAAATACTTAGGGTATAAACGCGAAGCCGTGCAGGAGCTTGCAATGGGTGCACTAATGCATGACCTAGGGCAAGCCAAATTACCCCAAGGTATATTCTCTAAACCTGGCAAAGTTACAGGTAACGAGATGACGGCAATAAAAAAGCATGTTGCACAAAGCTTAGGGTTATTAAAAGGTGCAAAAGGTATTACCACTTTAATGTTAGATATGATTGTAAACCATCATGAGCGTCTTGATGGTTCTGGTTATCCTCGAGGAGTTGATGAAAGCAAAATAAGTCGTCCTGCTCGAATTTTGGCGATTGTTGACGTATACGATGCACTCACCGCAGACAGGCCGCATCAAGAAGGGGATGAGCCTATAAATGCGCTACGTTATTTGTTGGCTAATAAACAGCTATTTGACGCAGAGTTAGTACAGCTATTTATAAAGTGCTTAGGTGTTCACCCGGTGGGTACTATTGTTAAGTTAACCAATGAACGGTTGGCCTTGGTACTAGAGGGGAATCATTCAAACCCAATCAAACCTAAAGTGAAGCTTTTTTATAACGCAAAACATAACCATCATGTTACCGCAAAAGATATTGATTTGAGCTTAAACAATAATGAAATAAAAATACAAGCAAGTGTCAAACCCGCTGATTATAAAATTAATTTGCCTCGACTTTTAAAAGAGCATTTACTGCTTTAGTTTTTTTGCATCGTCTTTTTCTGTTTGTTTTAGCAGAAATATATCCACCTAAAAAGCAACTTCCCATTAGCGTTATCCACAGTAACGTGCCTAATTCTACATGCAGTGCTAAGCAGCAAAAAACCAAAGCAATAACCGCCATGCTAATGGCCGCTAACCAATAGTGATTGACAGGATTGTCACATTTACCAGCTTGCGTACACGCGCAATAATTTGCTTTATAAAAGAAATAAACACTTAAACCACAAAAAATAAGCCCTGCAATAATAAGTAAAATGATCACTATTTTCTCCCTTGGTGATTCCATTGGTAGTGTAAATTGCAACGTAATCCAAGTCAATGCAAATGAGAATCAATGTTATTAGAGTATATACTCTAATAGCACACTTCTGCTCCGATGAGTTTTAAATAGTTGTTAAAATGTCGTTAAAAAACGTGTTTTTTAGCCTTTTTTAACGTTTTAGTAGAGTTTTTTATAAAAAATTAAGGTAGTGTACGCGGGTTTGAAATCCTAATAACAACACACATAGCTATCCAAACAGTGAGTTTGGCTAAGGACACAACAATGAAATTTACTAAAACTCTTATTGCGGCATCGCTGGCATTTGTTTCAGCTGATACCTTTGCAGCGGCTTTTCAGCTTGCTGAACAAAACGTATCTGGTTTAGGCCGCGCATACGCAGGTGAAGCGTCTGTAGCAGACGATGCGTCTGTGGTTTCTCGTAACCCAGCATTAATGACGTTGTTTAAAGAGAAGCAACTTAGCGTTGCAGCTATGGCTGTAATCCCAGATGTGAGCCTAACAGGCACAGGTAATGCCTACGGTTTAGATAACAGCGTATTAAATGATGACAGCATCGCACCAAGCGCGATTATTCCTGCGGGCTATTTCACTATGCCAGTAAACGATAAAGTATCGGTTGGTTTTGGTGCTTTTTCTAACTTTGGCCTAGCGACTGAGTTTAACGATGATTATGCAGCTGGCCAAATTGCCGGTGAAACTGAAATTGTTACTGTAAACATGAACGCAAGTGTTGCATATAAAGTATCAGAGCAGTTTAGCTTTGGTATTGGTTTAAATGCAATTTACGCAGAAGCGAAGATTATCCGTAAGTTTGGTTTCGTACCTCCTGTAAACCCTGTTATTGCATCTATTCCTGCAAGTGCTGATGCGGTTAACCTTGAAGGTGATGATATGGGTTACGGCTTAAACGTTGGCCTAATGTATCAGCTAGATGAAAATAGCCGCTTTGGTTTTAATTACCGCACAGAAACAGACATTACTTTTGAAGGCGAGTACTTTACACAGCTTCCAGTATCACCACTTCAAAATCAAGTTTTACCAGGCTCTGTTGAAATCACATTGCCAGCAATTGCTGAGTTCTCTGGTTCTCACCAGTTAGATGAAAAGCTAGGCGTTCACTACAGCGTATTATGGACAGGTTGGAGCAGCTTTGATTCATTAGAAGCACAAGTAACAGCGCCTACAGGTGACAAGTTCAGCGCGTTTGAAAAAACAGAAGATTTCTCTGATGCAATGCGCTACTCAATTGGTACTGATTACCAGTACAGCGAAAACTTAATGCTTCGTGCTGGTTTTGCGTTTGATGAATCACCAGTATCACAACAGCATTTATCAATTTCTATCCCTGATACAGACCGTTTTTGGTTCTCGTTTGGTGGTAACTATGCGATTGATCAAAACTCAAACGTTGATTTAGGTGTGAGTGTATTACGTGGTAAGACACAAAACTTTACTGAAAAAGTAGAAAGCGAAACACTACCGCAGCAATGGTCTTTTGAATCAAAAGGTCATGCAGTATTGTTAGGCGCACAGTACAACTACACATTCTAATTCTGCCTAGAGCCTAGAGCCTAGAGCCTAGAGCCTAGAGCCTAGACACAAAAAAGCCGCTTACTTCAAATGAAGTAAGCGGCTTTTTTATACTTATAAATTAACTGGTTACGAATGGCGTAAGCCATTCGTACTGGTTTAATTATAAGCTTTCTATTTTAACTTTTTGCTCTAGTAGCTTAGTTTTAGCATCGGTAAATTCAGCTAGCTTAGCGTTTTCTTTAGCAAGTACCGCTTCAGGTGCGTTGTTAACAAACTTTTCGTTAGCGAGTTTGTTTTGCACTTGCGCTAGGCCTTTCTCTGCTTTTTCAAGTTGCTTGTTAATACGTGCAAGTTCGGCTTCAACGTCAATTAAGCCCGCCATTGGGATCATAATTTCAAGGTTGCCAACATAAGAGGTTGCACACGCAGGGGCATCGTCTTTGTTTTCAAGCAGAGTAAATGCTTCAAGCTTAGCGAGTGACGCTAAAAACGATTCATTTTCGTTAATACGGCGCACATCGTCGCTCGATGCATTGGCTAGTAACACTGATAACGGCTTGCTTGGGCTGATATCCATTTCACCACGAATATTACGAATCGCTAAAATGAATTGCTTAACCCACTCTAAGTCATCCATCGCTTTAGCATCAACACTTGCTGCGTTATAAACAGGGAACCCTTGTACCATAATACTGGTACCCGCTGTTTCAAGCCCTGCAAGAGGTGCTACACGCTGCCAAATTGTTTCAGTGATGTAAGGCATCATTGGGTGCATTAAACGCAGTAAGCTTTCAAGTACCGTAATAAGTGTATGGCGTGTACCGCGTTGCTGCGCTTCATTGCCTTTAAATAGTACCGGCTTAGTTAGTTCTAAGTACCAATCACAGAACTGGTTCCAAGTGAATTCATATAATGTATTCGCTGCTAAATCAAAACGGTAGTTATCAAGGTGCTCGGTGTAGGTTTTAACCGTGGCTTCGTATTGACCTAAAATCCAGCGATCAGCTAACGAGTACTGTTTTTCGCTATCGTTAAAGCCACAGTCTTGCTCTTCTGTGTTCATTAATACGTAACGGCTTGCGTTCCATAATTTGTTACAGAAGTTACGGTAACCTTCAAGGCGGTTCATATCCCAGTTAATATCACGACCAGTTGAAGCCATCGCTGCTAAGGTAAAGCGCAGTGCGTCAGTACCGTGTGCTTCAATACCGTTTGCAAATACTTTGCGGGTATCTTTTTCAATTTTAGCGGCAAGTTTTGGCTGCATCATGTTACCAGTACGCTTTTGTACTAAGTCTTCAAGGCCAATGCCGTCAATCATATCAAGTGGATCAAGTACGTTACCTTTAGACTTCGACATTTTATCGCCGTTATCGTCACGTATTAAGCCAGTTACATACACGGTTTTAAAAGGAACTTGTGGTTTGCCGTTTTCATCTTTTATAAAGTGCAGCGTCATCATGATCATACGTGCAACCCAGAAGAAAATGATATCAAAACCAGTTACCAACACGTCAGATGGGTGAAAGGTTTTTAAATCATCGGTATTTTCTGGCCAACCTTGGGTTGAGAACGTCCACAGTGCTGATGAGAACCAGGTATCAAGAACGTCTTCGTCTTGGCTTAGTGTTACGCTATCTGCAATATTATTATCGCGACGTACTTCAGCTTCATCACGACCAACGTATACGTTGCCTTCGCTGTCGTACCAAGCTGGAATACGGTGACCCCACCAAAGCTGGCGTGAAATACACCAATCTTGTACGTCATTCATCCACGAAAAGTACATGTTTTCGTATTGCTTAGGTACAAACTGAATGTCGCCGTTTTTAACTGCGTCTTTTGCAGGTTCAGCAAGTGGTGCAACACGTACATACCATTGGTCAGTAAGTAGTGGTTCAATTACCACACCAGAGCGATCTCCGTAAGGAACAGTTAGGCCATGGTCTTCAATTTTTTCAAGTAGGCCTAGCTCTTCAAATTCAGCAACAATCGCTTTACGTGCGTCAAAACGGTCAAGGCCATGTAAGCGCTCAGGAATAGGCGCGTCAAATTCAAGTTCTTTGCCGTCAAAGGTGTATGTTTCACCTTGAGTTAAAATAGCCGCGTCTTTATCGAAGATATTAATCATCGGCATCTGGTGGCGCTTGGCTACTTCGTTATCGTTAAAGTCGTGCGCAGGGGTTATTTTTACACAACCCGTCCCTTTGTCTTTATCGGCATGTTCATCGGCAACAATTTTAATACGACGATTAACGATTGGTAGTAAAATCTCTTTACCGATTAGGTCTTGGTAGCGCTCGTCATCGGGGTTTACTGCCACACCTGAGTCACCTAACATGGTTTCTGGGCGCGTAGTCGCTACAACAATGTAGTCTTTACCGTCTTGTGTTTTTACGCCATCAGCAAGTGGATAACGTAAGTTCCACATGTGGCCTTGTTTGTCTTTGTTTTCAACTTCAAGATCAGAAATCGCAGTGTGTAATTTTGGATCCCAGTTTACTAGGCGTTTACCACGGTAAATTAGGTTTTCTTTATGAAGGCGAACAAATACTTCTTTAACAGCTTCTGATAGGCCATCGTCCATAGTAAAACGTTCACGGTCCCAATCAACTGATGCGCCAAGGCGACGAAGCTGCTTGGTAATTGTGCCGCCAGATTCGTTTTTCCATTCCCAGATTTTATTAATAAAATCTTCGCGGCCTAAATCGTGGCGTGTTTTACCTTCTTCAGCATGTAGTTTACGCTCAACCAACATTTGCGTGGCAATACCTGCGTGGTCAGTACCTACTTGCCATAATGTATTGTTACCTTGCATACGTTTAAAACGTGTCAGCGTATCCATGATGGTATCTTGGAAAGCGTGGCCCATGTGTAAGCTACCCGTGACATTTGGCGGCGGGATCATAATTGAATATGGGGTGCCTTGGCCAGATGGCTTAAAGTAGCCTTTTTGTTCCCAGTCTTGATAGAGAGACTGTTCAATATCTTGCGGATTGTAGGTTTTATCCATTACACAGAACCTTAAATAAGTACTTAAATGAGTTAGTTAGCTTTGTACGCAGTGAGCGTTAGCGATTAATATCTTGCGTGGTGATATTGGCACCGAGTTGGCGTAGTTTTTTAAAGCGCTCACGAGCGGCTTGTTTGGCTACGGGCTCTACGGGTACAAAATCAAAAACTTGGTTAAACCGACGAATAAAATCCGGTAAGTGATTGGCCAAGTTAATTAATACTT
Organism: Pseudoalteromonas sp. SK18; assembly: GCF_001974855.1. GTDB lineage: Bacteria > Pseudomonadota > Gammaproteobacteria > Enterobacterales > Alteromonadaceae > Pseudoalteromonas. The sequence continues at coordinate 82,720 of NZ_MTQB01000008.1, forward strand.
TACGATTCCCAACAGGTGGTGTTGTGCCAATTTCTACAGGTGCGCCGCCTTTTGGGCCTTCACCTTGTAAATTGTGGGGCACAAAACTGTCGGCATCAAATGTCCAAATCGTTTCGTCAATGCTGTTGGCGGTTGCTTCGCTGTCTACAAAAATAAATACGCGTTGACCAAGCCGATACTGTTGCCCAGCTATTTGAGCTGCTAAAGCAAAGTGATCATCGGCTTTAGCTAATGACTCATCTTGTTGCTTTAAAATGAAAAACTGGGCATTCATGTTCATTGTATCGGGATTTCCCATGACATTGATTGTGCTGTTATTAAATACACACAAATTAAGAAGGGGATTTTGCCATATAACGGTGTTTGCTTCAATTAATACCCAATAAATAAGGCGCTTTAAAAGCGCCTTATTTTATACTCTACATTGGGCTGTAAAGCCTTTTACAGGTTTGTTAGTCTTGTGTTGCTTCGCTAATGCCAGCTCGGTTTAATAAATATTGCGTTAGCATAGGAACAGGGCGACCCGTGGCACCTTTTTTAGCACCACTTCGCCATGCTGTGCCGGCAATATCTAAATGAGCCCAGTTATACTTTTTAGTAAATTTAGATAAGAAGCAGGCCGCGGTAATAGTACCTGCAGCACGGCCACCTAAGTTAGTAAAGTCGGCAAATGGGCTTTCAAGTTGATCTTGATAATCATCCCATAACGGCAGTTGCCATGCACGGTCGCCGCTTTGCTCAGACGCTTTTAATAAATCATGCGCCAGTGGATTATGGTTTGCTAATAAACCCGTAGCATGCGCACCTAAGGCAACAATACACGCACCGGTTAATGTTGCAACATCAATCACGGTTTCAGGTTCAAAACGCTCTACATAGGTCAGCGCGTCACATAACACTAAACGGCCTTCGGCATCAGTGTTAAGTACTTCAACCGTTTGCCCTGACATGGTGGTTAAAATATCACCTGGGCGATAGGCGTTTGAGCTTGGCATGTTTTCACAACCGGCTAAAACGCCAATTACATTTATAGGTAGCTGCATTTGTGCAAGCGAGCGCATAGCACCAATAACACCAGCTGCGCCCCCCATGTCGTATTTCATTTCATCCATGCCTTCGCCTGGTTTTAATGAAATACCGCCTGAGTCAAAGGTTAAGCCTTTACCAACTAACACGATAGGCGCTTGGTCATCGCCTGCGCCTTTGTAATTAATTATAGACATAACCGATTCGTTATCACTACCACGACCAACTGCTAGGTATGAGTTCATACCTAGTTCTGCCATTTTATCTTCGCCAATCAGCTCAACAGTGATGTTGTCAAAATTAGTCTCAAGTTCTTTGGCTTGCTCGCCAAGGTATGCTGGGTTACAAATATTAGGCGGCATATTGGCAACGTCTTTACACAGCTTACTGCCTGCTGCAATCGCTAAGCCATGCTCAATGGCACTTTCGCCTATAGTCAGTTCACGGCGAGTAGGGACGTTAAATACCATTTTACGCAGTGGGCGACGTGGGTCTACTTTCTTACTTTTTAGCTGATTAAAAGTGTATAAACAGTCTTGGGTTGTTTCCACCGCTTGACGTACTTTCCAATAGGTATCACGGCCTTTAACATGTTGCTCAGTTAAAAAGCATACCGCTTCCATCGAGCCTGTTTCGTTTAAGGTATTGATGGTTTTAGAAATAATTTGTTTATATTGTTTATCGTCTAGTTCGCGTTCTTTACCGCAGCCAACGAGTAAAATACGTTCGCTTAAAATATTAGGTACATGGTGTAATAGTAATACTTGACCTGGCTTACCTTCTAAGTCGCCACGGCGTAATAAATTTGAGATATAACCATCGCTGATTTTATCAAGTTGTTCACCAATGGGGGATAACCTGCGTGGTTCGTATACACCAACAACAATACATGCACTGCGTTGTTTTTCTGGGCTACCACTTTTTACGTTGAATTCCATTGTCACTCCTGATTTTGAGTCATCTATAGAAGCTAAGTTGGGACTAAAAATGTGTTTTCTAGTCTTTTTACCTAAATTTTTAGGTCTAGCGCTAATATTAGTAGATTTTACTCGACTCTTACTGTGTATTTGAACTTTATATGCTTAAGGGTTACTAATGCAACATTATATCGTGATGTTAGGTAGGATAATTAATATTGATGGCTTATAATATGTGCTTAATACTCATTTAAAATGAGTGAATTAACTAGTTCACTCATTGTTTTTTATTACTATATTGAAATTCCATGTTTAACAGGGGCGAATGTTGCTAATTTTCCGTTATTTGACCACTGAGGTTTTAAAATCGCAGGTCGCCGTATTTTTAACTTTAATGACCATATTTTTGTCGCAAAAGTTTGTTGTTATTCTTGGTGATGCCTCAGAGGGGAGTATCCCAGCTAAACTCGTGTTTGCCATGATTGCGCTTAAGTTGCCGCAGTTAGCATCGTTAATTTTGCCACTGAGTTTATTTTTAGGGATTATTCTAGCTTATAGCCGTATTTACGCTGACAGTGAAATGACAGTACTTAAAGCCTGTGGCGTGAGTGAGTGGTATGTAGTGCGTATTACGCTAATCTCAAGTGTCATCTTAGCGTTACTGGCTGCAGTACTTACTTTATATATTGCTCCGTGGGCAAGCGAGCAAGAATACCAACTTAAAGAACAAGCCAAGGCAGATGCTGGTTTATCTGCACTTCGAGCGGGGCGTTTTCAGCAAACCGGTAACGAAAAAGCTGTGGTATTTATTCATAACATTGAAAATGGCGGCAAAGAGCTCAACAAAGTTTTTGTTGCCCAGCTACCCGATAGCGAAAAAGGTGACTTAGCGCGTTTAGTTTATGCAGAGCAAGGTGTTGTTATTGAAGCGCAAAATGGCGAACAGCAGTTAGTACTTACTGATGGTAAACGTTACGAAACCGATGGCGAAGCGCCTTCACTTAATTTAACAGAGTTTGATGGCTACAGCGTACAAATTCGCGAGCAAGAAATAGAACACCAACGTCGTAAGTTAGAAGCCGTGCCAACTCGTGAATTAATGGCTATTAACACCCCTGAAGCAATTGCACAGTGGCAATGGCGTTTGGCAATTCCGTTATCTATTCCATTATTAACTTTACTTGCAGTACCCCTGAGTGTTGTTAATCCACGCCAAGGTAAATTTGCTAAATTAGTGCCCGCTTTGAGCTTATATTTAGGGTATTTCATTTTACTTAACGCGGCCAAGTTTGCGGTAGAAGACGGTAAAATTCCACCCTCTATTGGTCTGTGGTGGATTCACTTAAGTGCATTATTTATCGGTAGTTTATTAATTATTAAAGGCCGTCCATTAGGTGTGTGGCTGAAGGCTGTCGTGACTAAACGGGAGCAACACGTATGATGAAAACGCTTGATTGGTATTTAGGTCGCAGCATTATGCAAACCACTGGGTTTGCGTTAATGGTGCTGGTGGGGATCAGTACTTTAATTAAATTCATAGAGCAGCTTAAATCAGTTGGCCGAGGTAGTTACGACATAATGACCGCCTTGTTATATACCATTTATAGTATGCCTGGCGATTTAGTGGTGTTTTTCCCGATGGCAGCACTTATTGGTGGCTTAACAGGACTAGGTGCTTTGGCCTCTAATAGTGAGCTGGTAGTGATGCAAGCCGCGGGTATGTCGCGTTTACAAATTATTGGCTCGGTAATGAAAACCGCTATTTTTATGGCCCTGTGCGTAATGGCATTAGGGGAGTGGGGAGCGCCCGCCGCTCAGTTGCACGCTAAGGAAATGCGTAACCAAGCTATACATGGTGGGGATGTATTTAATGCACAAAAAGGTGTGTGGGCAAAAGATGGCAGTAACTTTATTAATATTGAAGATGTTGACCAAAATGGCATGCTCCGCGGCGTTAATATGTATCACTTTGATAAATCGTTACTACTTACACAAATCACTAAAGCAAAAGAAGCTGTAGGGCGTGATAATGGCTGGCTACTGCGCGATGTGAACAAAGTCATGATCAGTGAAGAGCTGATTACCACGGAACAAGTTTCTGAAGAGTTTTACCCGTCGCAGCTTACCGCTGAAAAACTCGGTGTGGTTTCAGTAAAACCAGAGTCACTGTCGTTTTCAGGATTGTGGTCATATTTAGCTTATTTACAGCAAAATGAGCAAGACACCAGTACCTATGATTTAGCACTATGGCGTAAATTAATGCAGCCTGTGTCTATTGCCGTGATGTTGTTAGTTGCCTTGTCGTTTATATTTGGTCCGCTACGAACCGTAACTATGGGGGCACGAATTATCATGGGAGTGGTAACGGGGATAGTGTTTCACTTAACTAATGAGATATTTGGCCCTGTGGTAATGGTATATCAAATCCCAGCCATTGTAGGCGCCGTTCTACCGAGCATTTTATTTACTGGGTTTGCAGCTTATTTAATGAATAAGCGGGTATAAGCGATTATATCTAAAAACAAAAAAGGGTGACTATAAGTCACCCTTTTTTGTTTTTAGAGGTTTTATTATTGTGTATACATTAATCGAGCTCGCGGTATATACGTTTGTTCTCTTCTTTTGAAAGAGCAACAACCTCTGTTTTAGATAAGTAATCTTGTAGTGATTTTTTGTTTTTAAAATCAACTAAAACAACTAAGTTACCTAAACCAAGTAACGCGCCCATGCAGCGAATAACTGATTGCGACCAACTAATTAAATTGCCATCGTTAGTTTGTACTCTTAATCGCCATGCTCGCATACCAATTGTTTGACCGCTTTTGGTCCAAAAGTAACTAAAAAATATAACATTTACGCCCACAAACAACGCACTGCGAATGCCATCTAGTAAAGGTGAATTATCTATAAATGCAGCAGGGTCTTGACCTTCGGTTTGTTCAATAAGGCCCGTAGAAATTAAAACTTGAATTGCAGCAAAGTACAAAATAGCGGTTAGCATAGATAATGAAATGACGACTAAAGAGTCGTATATTAGCGACGCAAAACGGCGCCAAAAGCCAGCACGTGGAAACTCACCCGACATAAAAATACTCTCACTGTTAATGTGTGGCTAGTTTAGCAAAAAAGCCGCTAAATACTACCTATTACGCTAGGTGCTTAACCAGCTATTGGTTCAAATGTTAATGGTTGCCTAAATGTTAAGCGGTTGATCATACTTAATACATAAAACGCTTGCCGCTTTGCTCATTGTTTGTATAATGCTAGGCAATGAGATGGAAGAGGGTACATAATCTTTCACTCTTAAGTGGTTTTTCTTTATCTTCTCGTGTTTAGAAGGTTAAAGAAAAATGATGCCAGCGTGATGAAATTGGTATACATGGGGGATTCAAAATCCCCTGCCGCAAGGCGTGCCGGTTCAAGTCCGGCCGCTGGTACCACTTTTTATAGCCCCTGCTAGATTTAGCAGGGGTTTTTTTATGCCTAAGATTTGAGTTGCCGGACTCGAGCGGCACGTGAGGTGCTGCTGTTATAAGTAAAAGTCCGGCAACTTAGTACCATTTTTTATAGCCCCGACCAAATTGGTTGGTTTTTTTTATGCCTTAAATTTGAATAGCATAAAGCCGCCAGAAATGAGAACACTTATTCCTTATGCTGTTCTTTGCTTCCATTAAGAATGTAATTAACCTAAGCTCAACTATAAAGTTTATTAAGAAGTGCCATTGTTAATGTTTGCAAGTTACCGTAGTCCAAACAGTTTATCTAAAAAAATGATGCGCGTTATTTTCTCTATCTACTTGTTTGTAACCTGCCTCATAACAAGCATGCAGTTTTTAACTGAATACTTAAAAACACAAGACTCAATCTCCGATGAATTAAAACAGTTGCAAGAAACAGTTCAAGGTCCCGTGTCGACGAGTTTGTGGCAATATGACCAAACTCAGTTGGATGTACTGGTTGATGGGCTTATTAAAATGCCGGTTATTGAGGGTGTTGATGTTTTTGACAAACATGGCAAAAGCATGATTTCTAAACGTTCTTACACTCAAGCCTCACTTCCCTTATCAATTTTTGAAACTAAATCTAAGTTGTATTGGACGCTTAATGGTACACGGGTGTTTCTTGGCACGTTGGTGCTCTATTCATCGTCTGAGGTGGTTTTAGATCGTGTTTTATTTGGTTTTTTCTTAATTGCCATTACGGCAATGATAAAATTATCGATTTTGTTTGGGTTATTTATTTGGGCTTTCGATCGTTACCTAGCCAGGCCTTTAAAAGAATTGATGCAACAAGTTAATGAGGTCCAATCAAGTAAAAATACACGTAAACGGATCAACCTTTCACATATTGAAAACAACGAGCTCAGCCAGCTCCAAGATCATATGAATACGATGCTCTTTAGTATGGAAAGGGATCGGGAGCGATTACTCGAGGATGAAAAATCTAAACGAGATTGGCTGGAAGAGGCCGTTACAAAACGTACAAAAGATCTACAAGTATTAAATGAAAAACTTAAAACGCTTGCAACAAGAGACTCTTTAACGGGTACTTTAAATCGGGGGAGTTTTTTTGATACAGCAAATCATTTGCTAGAACTTTCTCAGCGACAGAAATTACCCGCATCTTTTATTTTAATCGACTTAGATTACTTTAAAAACATTAACGATACGTATGGGCATTTTGTTGGTGATAAGGTGCTTATTCATTTTACTGACACAGTTCAAAGCATGATAAGAGAGTCTGACCTTATTGGTAGAGTGGGTGGAGAGGAGTTTGCACTATTTCTTCCAAACACAGGGCTTGATAACGCATTCAAACTCGCTAATAAAATAAGAAAGGTTGTTGTTGATTCAACCTTAGAAGTTGATGGTGAAACTGTAATGTATACTGTAAGCCTTGGCGTTGCCTCATCCGAGCTAAAAGACTGCTCAGTTATTGAGTTATTCAAAGTCGCTGATTTGAAGCTTTACTGCGCTAAAGACAAAGGACGTGATCGTGTTGAAAAATAAAATGTTTAAAGGTAAAAAAAAGATCTCTCAAGTGCTGCTTATATCTTTATTGTTAGCATTGAGTATAGTTAACTTTAGTCATGCCAACACATTAAAAGTTTGCTACGACCAATGGCCTCCTATGACTATATTTCCGTCAGAGGACTTTCCTGCCCGCGGCTTTGTGATTGATATACTAGAGCAAATATATACATCAAAAGGCTATCAATTAGAGTATTACGAAGTGCCTTTGGCAAGGGGGCTCGATATGGTTGCGGATGGTCTTTGCGATATGTTGCCAGAATATTTATTTTCGCAAGACACCGAAGTGGGTTTCGAGTACGCCACAGAGGCAACATTTGCATATCCAACTGCTTTTGTTGTTAGGCAAGATGAATCCTGGCGCTATGATGGGATTCAATCTATACAAGGAAAGCGTGTTGCAACAGGGCCTGGGTGGGATTACAGCTCGGTAAGTGTTGATTATCAAAATTATATTGATGATCCAAATAATTCTGATTTAGTGGAAGTAATCGCGGGCTCTAGCGATGTGGTAGAACGGATTTTTCAGATGATTAAAGCGGGCAGAATCGATCTATATGCAGATAATATGCTGGTTTTACAGTACATGCTGAATCGATTTGATTGGAACAATGGATTAAAAATAGTGCGTCCAGGCTTAGAAAATAAATTGGTTGAAATACCTATTTTTTCAAATAAAATGCCCGCAGAAAGAAGGCAAACGCTAATAAATATATGGAACAGTGGCCGTTTATCTATCAAGGGAGATAAACAAAAAATGCTTCTTAAAAAGTATAATGTGGCTTTATAAGTGCATTTAAAATGCCCCAATAGCACGTGCTAAGAAAGTGAGATATTTAATTTGATTATGATCTTATACTTTTTTTCCCCGTAAATTAATTAGTATTAAATTACTTTGTACTGAGTTTTTTACTCGGATATTATATACCTCAACCTCTTGTTGCGAATAAAACATCATGACTCAACTAACCGCAAAACAGAATATTCAAGCCATTGTAAAAGCGATTAAGGCTGAAGAAGCATTACTGCGTAAAAAACACCCGCTATTAATGCATCAAAATACCTTAGGGATGGCTATTTTACTACTCTCTTTAAGTGCGTTAATCGGTGTTGGCGCGTTGTATTACTTTGCTATCATCCCCGCGTGGCTGTGTATTATTTTAGCGGCGATTGCCACCTCTATTTCCCATGAACTTGAGCACGACCTAATTCACAAACAGTATTTTAGTAACCAGCCATTTTTACATAATTTTATGATGCTAACCGTGTGGTTGATGCGTCCTAATACTATTAGCCCGTGGTACCGCCGCAAGATGCATTTACATCATCATAAAACCTCGGGGACTGAGCAAGATTTAGAAGAGCGATTGGTGGGTAATGGTATTAAAAATCATTTTTTACGCGCCTTGGTGATTGTTGATGGATTACTAGGTTTATTAATTAATGCAAAGCGCTTTAGTAAAGAAATTAAAGGTTTTAGCTTTTTTAAAGTATTTAACGCAGGTTTTCCGATTACTACCGCGTATTTCGCCATTTTATATAGCGTAATTGCGTTTCACTTAGTTAATTTGTTCACTCCATTGGCAGCTAATTCACCGGTATTATTGCTTGATGTAATGCATGTATTTGAATTTCTAATGGTGGTGCTGATTGTGCCTAATATTGTACGTTCGAGCTCCCTTAATTTTGTTACTTCAAGTATGCATTATTATGGCGGTGTGAATAATATGCTTGAACAAACTCACGTAATTACTAGCCGTTTGTTTATGCCATTTAATTTATTTTGTTTTAACTTTGGGCATACTCATACTATTCATCACTTTGTACCAAATCAGCCGTTTTACTTACGACAAATGATCAGTAAAAAAGTCCTTGAAGTGATGCGTCAACACGGCGTACGTTTTAATGATTTTGCCAGTATAAAACAAGCTAATTTGTATCAATCATAACGTTAATTTTTATCCAATTATTAATTGAGATATTGTTAATATTGCCTAGTTTTATGCTAGGCAATGCCTCTAGTAATATCAGGCAAAGTCCATGAAGCCGTCTCAAATATCTTGGGTCTACTGACCTTTGCGGGTTGAGATTCGTTCAAGCTAGGGCGATTCAATCGCGACACGAGGTTTGTAACCTAGTGGGCTCGATAACTGCTCCTGCGTTATTCTACTGGCTTACACCCCTGTAAAAATGAGTAAAAACCGAGCAAGGCTTCCGCGTCTTGCTCATGTCCCTTACCTATATCCATTTAGGCAATAAAGAGTAAATCGCCTCTTAGCATAGTCTTTGGAGCAGCTGAAAATTCAACCTTGAAAGATCATCAGACCTTAGTTAATTCATTGCTTAAATATATTTTAATTTAGTGTTCAATTGCTCCTACTCAGTGCTTCGCTATGTAATTTAATATCAATTTTTTAATTACTTATTTTTAAAGTTATGGCTTGCCTTATACTCGATTTTTTAACCTTATATTTTTAAGTTATGAATAAAGAAGCACGTTAATCGAATTGAAATATTTCTGTAATATTCAGGTGTTCTAATGCGTTCTGAAACAAAAACGTCATCAAAATGCCATATTTGGTAAGACAAAAACTGAGATTTAAACATGAGTGAATCAAAGCGCAATACGCTATTAATAAAAACGCTTAACTGGGCTGCTATCGCCTTTTTAGTTTATTTAGTCCTAGTAGCCGTTGGCACTGTCAGTGGTGGTTTTAAATTAGCGTCGGGCGGTACCGAGGGAGCGAAAGAAATTTTTGCATTCGCAACCAACCCGTTTATCGCATTATTATTAGGTGCTTTGGCAACGGCTTTAGTGCAATCGTCATCAACGGTTACCTCAGTAATAGTGGGCCTTGTTGCTGGCGGCTTACCGTTAAGTATTGCGATTCCAATGGTAATGGGCGCAAATATTGGTACGACTATTACTAACACCTTAGTGTCTATTGGTCATATTCGCTCTAAAGAAGAGTTCCAACGTGCATTTGCGGCATCAACGGTTCATGATTTCTTTAATTTATTTGCCGTTATTATATTTTTACCACTTGAGATAATGTTTGGTTTACTGCAAAAAATGTCTGCTGCGCTGTCGCACCTATTTATTGGTGATGCTGATTTATCATTAAAGAGCTACAACTTTATTAAACCACTTGTTAAACCAGCTGTGGGTGTAATAAAAGACGCATTTAGCTTCCTAGACACAAAAATGCTAGGTGCAGCGATGGTTATAGCAGGTATTTGTTTGATTTTATTTGCCGTAACTACACTAGGTAAACTACTTAAAAAAGCGTTAGTTGGCACTGCAAAAGATATACTGCATGGTGCAATTGGGCGCGGGCCTATCGCAGGTATCACATCAGGTGCGGCGGTAACTGTTATGGTTCAGTCGTCATCTACTACAACGAGTTTAATGATCCCACTTGCCGGAAGTGGTGTGTTTACTACACGTCAAATCTATCCATTTACGCTAGGCGCTAATATTGGTACAACCATTACTGCTCTATTAGCTGCCACATCAATTACAGGGCCTATGGCTGAAGTGGCGCTAACGATTGCGTTAGTACACGTTATGTTTAATGTATTTGCGGTTGCACTAATTTACGGAATTCCTGTACTACGTGAAATACCGATTAAGTTGGCTGAAAAGTTAGCCGAAATTGGTACAAATAATAAATCGGCTGCATTAGGCTATGTGTTAGGGTCGTTCTTTGTGGTGCCAGGTTTAATTGTACTGGCCGTTAGATAAACAAATAAATGAATAAAAAGAATGCGCTATATAGTTTATATAGCGCATTTTTTGTTTTACCACTGGTAACTTACAGACAACATGGCATTACGCGGTTTTCCTGGGAAGTAACGATCGCCAGTAAAGCTGGTGTAATCGGCGCGCTGTGCGTAAGCCGTGTTGGTTAGATTTATTATTCGCGCACTGAGTAATAATTGTGGGCTTATTTGCCATTGGCCGCGCAAGCTTAAAATATCGTGACCTTGATATTCATGTAAGTTTTCAGGGTCGGTAAAATAGCGACTCACATAGTGCCATTGCAGAGCAAGGTTAACACGCTCGTTGGCTTGCCAGTTAAAGTCGATATTAGCGACCTTTCGAGGTGCGGTATCAATATCGTTACCTTTAATATTAATACTGCCGATGATTTGCTCATTCGAGTATGTATGTTTGGCATAAGTGCCTGCAAAATTAACCGATAAGTGCTGATTAAAGCTGTGTGCTAACTCAAGCTCAATGCCACGATGTCGAGTTTGGCCGTCATTAACAGTAAAAAAGTCACTGTCGCGGTAGATGGTGTTGTGCTTGCTCATCGCATAAGCCGACAAACCGTATCGAGTATTGTTATACACCCCTTTAATACCTAACTCAGCATTATTTGCTATTTCTGCGTCTAAGTCGGCAGTACTTTGCTCGCGTTGTAATTGATAAAGCTCAGCTGCTTGGGGGGCTCTATAGCCTCTTGAAAAGTTAGCGTATAGTGTATTGTTTATATTAAGCTGATAGCTCACACCGAGTTTTGGCGAAAGATTACTAAAGCTGTTTTTAGTGCTCTCGGGGCGACTATAACGACAGCCGCCAAAACCACATTCACTGCCATCCTCTTTTGTACGCCCTGTAAGCATATTGTTTTGATAGTCATATTGCATATGCTCATAACGGACACCTGCGGTTATAAGCCAATTATTTAGCTGCCAATCAATAGCGGCAAATGGGGCATATAAGGTGGCATCAACTTGGTAATCGTAATGTTTACCTTGCGGCACTGTGGCTACTAAAAACGCAGAACCTTGAGTGGGGTTATCTTGGGTTTGTAAAAAATCGGCTTGTGTAAACTCACCATCAAAACCAAGCTTTAGGTTGGAATTGTCGTTCACATAATGCTGATAAAGCGATTGCAGACCAAACCCTGTTTGGCTATTTTTTTCAAGTGGTGTGCCGGGTAAAAAGTGTTTAAAAAAGTCCATGCTTTGGTCACGAATATAAGGGGTAACAACCAGTGTGTTCTCTCCTAATTGCCAGCTTGCTTTACTCCAAGCTCTAAGCGAGCGAGCTTTTCTAAAGGCGTCGGGATCAAAGTTTTGCTGTGCTATATCTTCATCTTTATAGCTTTGAAAACCGCTAATATAACCAGCAGTTTGTTGATCTAAATTAGTATACGTAAGCCCAGACACTAAGCTTAAGTTGCTGTTATTGTAGCGATGACGTACATTTATTTTTTGTTGCTTTACGCTTTCGTCATCTCGATAACCGCTATCATCGGTAAAACTGGCATTAATACCTACGCCTGAATTATCCATGGCATGGCCTGCACGTAATTTATAGCGAGCATAACCATAAGAGCCGTAATCAAAGCCTAGTAATCCACTATCTTGCGTAGTATCAGGGGTAATAACGTTAATTACACCATGCACTGCATTAGAACCATAAAGTGCAGAACCTGGGCCTTTTAATACTTCAATACGCTCTGCCATTTCGCTATGCGCTTCAAATAGTTCATTAATATTACAAAAGCCCGCTGCACGAAGAGCTATGCCATCTTCTGCGGTTAAAACACCACCACAAGCGCCCGTACCAGAAAGTACTTGCGAGCGCAGAGCCGGTAAATACTCTTGGCCATTTCCACGTTGCACGTTGGCACCTGCAACGCGTTGCAGCGCTTCTTCTACGTGGGTAGGAGCTATAAGCTCAAGCTGTGATTCACTTAATACACTGATCACCAGTGGTAATGGCGTGGAAAGCGCTTCACTACGTGATGCTGTGGTGGTGATACGTTCAATTGATTGCGCGGTATCTTCAGCACACGCACTATTAATTAAACCTAACTGACTGCATAACAACAAAGGGGGTAAATAGTAATATTTCATAAATTCCTAGTAGCACAATGGCAATTTGATAAGTTTAGGGTAGGGGATTTTGTGAATTGGTTAAAGCACACTCAACCTATAAACCCGATAAGTAATCGATAAAACAATACAAAAAATGCCGGGAAAAACTAAAGTGAGCACTGAGTAATGTTTAAATAACACGACACCAGCCACTCCTCCGGCTAAAAAACCAGCAATAATTAAGACAAAAACCAAGCACTTTCTGCTATCAAAAGCTTCCCCTTTTAGGGCTTTACCAAGCATTAAACCTAAATCGGTAAAAATACCGGTTAAGTGGGTAGTACGCACAACAGCACCACTGTAGTTAGTGGCTAAAGCATTTTGTAAGCCGCAGGCAGCAGAGGCAAGTGTAAGTGCATAAGGGTAAGAATATTGAAGTAGCTGTGCGCTTAGCAGTAATAAAATGCCTTCAATAAATAAGAGTGTATCGTAATGGCGGCCTAACTTAAGTGACCCCCCTGAGAGCATTACCCCTGTTAATGCCGAGCCAAATATAAAACTCAGTACAATCGCAATTAAAAATAACGCTGCATTGATGTTGGTAGTAAGTTCAATAGCTAATGAAGTCACCGACCCCGAAACGTGAGAGATTGCTTGTTGTTCGAACCCTAATAAACCTACTGCATTTACCATACCGGCAATAAAAGCGAGGGTAAACGCACCATATTCGACCCACTTAGGTAGTTTTGTAAACATCCTTTTAGCTCCGGTTTCAGTGTATAGATTAATCATACACTTAATTAAACCCAACAAATAAAAAAGAGGTTATATTTTTAACATCACAACCAAGTGATGATCGCTAAATTTAACTTTTGCGTATTAACCGAATTTGGAATGAATATGTTTAATCAAGAACAGCAATCGCGGATTATCGAAATGGCATGGGAAGATAGAACGCCATTTGAAGCCATTGAAAACCTTTATGGGCTAAATTACTCTCAGTTAGTTAATTTTATGCGGGAGCATATCTCTAGCGGCTCATTTAAAGTATGGCGTAAGCGCCATGCTGGGCGTAAAACTAAACACCTGAAGCTGCGCGATCCCGCGATTATGCGCAGTCATTGTAAAACTCAGTACAAGCAACGCTAATTTGTCTCGTTTCATGTAATGTTCAGGCTTAGCCGTCAATACTCTTCAGTAATGATCACACTGGAGAATTGCCATGAAAACACTAATCAGTATTTTATTAATGGTTTTTACGCTAACGGCAACAAACGCATTTGCTGTACCACACAAAGACAAACATACAGACAAGCATGCGAATAAACATGCAAACAAGCATCACTGGAAAAAGCATAAATATAATCAATACCATGATAGAAAATGGATTTCTAAAAAACAGGCCAAGCAATTAATTCGCCAAGGATGGACTCCACCAGGGTGGCATAGGCCTTATTATCAAGGTGATATCCTTGGGCATGACATTTATAAGCGTGCTAGAGTAATAGATAGAGAAAGAGGCACAGTGCGAATTGAAGTTGATCGCACTATTATACATTTAGTGCACGACACTCGTGAAATACTCTCTATTTTACAGCGCTATTAGGATTTATAAATGCTCATTGTATTGGTCATAATTACTGGCTTGTTGTTATTAATAACGTTATTACCTCTGTCATACAGTCAGCATTATTTGGTACGTAGCTGTGACTTTGTGCGCTTGCAGGTGTGCTACGTAGCAAGCGCTATCGTTATAGCGGCTCTGATAGGTATGTGGCAAAGCGACTATATTGCATACCCGTTATTAGCCACTGTCGCTTTAGTTATTTTAGCGCTTCAAGCTAAGTGGATTTATCCCTACACCTGGTTCGCTAAAAAAGAAGTATTAACCGCACCAAAAAGCAGTGATCACAGTATCAGAATTTTATCCGCTAATGTGCTTATGTCGAATCGACACAGTGAGCAGTTAATTAACTTAGTCGATAAATATCAGCCAGACTTACTTATCACCTTAGAAAGCGATAGTTGGTGGCAAGATAAATTGTCCGTGCTTAAAAAGCACTACCCTCATCAAGTACAGTGCCCTAAAGATAATCGCTACGGCATGCATGTATTTAGTAAATTTAACATACTCGATGCACAAATTTGTGCACTTATAGAAGATGATATTCCTTCTATACATATTTTGTTTGAAAACCACCAAGGGTTAAAAATGCAGGGGCACTTTATTCATCCCGCCCCACCGAGCCCTACAGAAAAAGACTCATCACGACCGCGCGACAGTGAGCTAATAATGATAGCAAAAGCGATTAAAGACTCAACTCGCCCGACCATAGTCGCAGGCGATTTAAATGATGTTGCTTGGTCGCGCAGTACTCGTTTATTTATGCAAATTAGTGGCTTTTTAGACCCGCGTAAAGGCCGTGGCTTTTTTAATACCTTTCACGCGAATTACTTTTTTATGCGTTGGCCGCTTGATCATTTGTTTCACTCAAAAGGCTTTAGTGTAAAACGAATAAAGCGCCTTGCTAAATATGGCTCTGATCATTTTGCCTTACTTACCGAATTGGTATTTGAAGATGCTAATCAGCAATCCCTAGAAACAAAACCAAGCGAGCAAAAGCAGCAAGATATACAAGAATTGGCAATGAACAAAGCAGATAAACGCAAAGTACCAATGTTTGAGAATAGCTAGGTATAGTAAAGGTGTTAGGTTAAAGGTTTTAGGTGAAAGAAAAAGTTAATACATTACGGTAGTGCTTTTAGGTTTGCAGCGTTTTATACAGCGAGCCATTCAGTTGAGTGTTAAAAATTCATCAGACAAAAAACACCGCGCTTGCTACAAGCGCGGTGTTTAATTTTACTAACCTGATACCTGATACCTGATACCTGATACCTGATACCTGATACCTGATACCTGATACTAGCTGTGAATCATAATGCTTTTAACATTCACAAATTCGCGAATCCCAAAGCCACCATGCTCTCGGCCATAACCACTGTCTTTAACACCACCAAATGGTAAGTTCGGTTGAGCAAGTCCGTAGCCATTAATATTGATCATACCGGTATCAAAATACTTTGTAGCCAGCTCAATGGCTTTCTTCTCATCTTTTGAAAATATACCACCGCCTAGTCCATAGCGTGAATCATTAGCAATACGCATAGCGTCGTCGTTATCTTTGGCTTTCATCAAAGATGCGACAGGGCCAAATAGCTCGTCGTCATAAGCAGGCATACCCGGTGTAAGGTTTTCGAGCACAGTTGGTGGATAGTAATAACCCGTTTGTTGCGGTATTTCGCCGCCTACAATTACTTTTGCACCCGCATTGACAGAGTCTTGCACTTGCTGGTGAATTTTGTCGCGTAAATCTTCGCGTGCCATAGGGCCCAGTTCTGTATCTTCATCCATTGGGTTGCCCATTTTTATGGCCTTAAACTGCTGACTTAGTGCTTCCTTAAAGTCATTGTAGAGTGAATCGACCACCACAAAGCGCTTGGCTGCAACACAGGTTTGGCCGTTGTTGATAATGCGTCCTTGTAAACATGCTTTGACTGCAAGGGCTAAGTCCGCGTCATCAAGTACAACAAAAGCATCGTTGCTACCCAGCTCTAGCACGGTTTTTTTAACATGCTTGGCAGCTTGCTCTGCCACTTTTTTACCAGTGCCATCACTTCCAGTAAAGGTTACGCCACTAATAGCTGAGTGTGAAATAAGGGCGCTGGCAGTTTTACCATCAACTAGTAAGTTGCTAAAGCAGTGTTCAGGAAAGCCTGCTTGTAGAAATAGTGTTTCAATTTTCTCAGCCATACCAAATACATTACCAGCATGTTTTAATACCGTGGTATTACCTGCCATAATGTTTGCGGCACTGTATCTAATAACTTGATAAAGTGGGAAGTTCCACGGCTGAATACCCAACAGCACGCCGATAGGGCGATAGCTTATTATTGCACGACCGCCTTGCATGTCGCGCTCCTCGTCACTAAGCATGTCTGCGCCATGTTCCGCGGTATAACGACAAATGTCAGCACAAAGCTGTACTTCTTGGAAACCCTGCTCATAGACTTTACCCATTTCTTCGGTCATCAGTTTTGCTAAGGCTTCTTTTTGACTTTCAAACAAAGAGGCTAATTTATTTAGATATTGTGCGCGCTCGGTAAACGAGGTTAATCGCCATGTTAAGTATGTTTCATGAGATTTTTCGATCACTTGTTCTGCTTGAGCTTGAGAAAGCAGCGTATAGCTATTAATGACTTGCTCGGTTGCGGGATTGATCGTATCAACTGTGTTACTCATTTTACCTCCTAACAAATTATGTAATAGGGTAGCTGCAAAACCAAAGCCAGTTAGTTTTTTGATATTAAAAAAGTTATAACTATTTGTTAGTAATAGTTTTTACATTAAATATGACTAAAATCTAGATGTTGTTTGCTTGCTGTTTTTGCTATGGTTCTGTAAATACTGCAAGTTGTTGAAAAAGTTACAGGGAGAGTTCAGATGAAGCCATCATTGTTTAATACCGCTTTACCGATAATTCAGGCACCTATGGCCGGTGTTCAAAACGAGCAGCTTGCTCTTGCTGTAAGTGAGGCTGGAGGGTTAGGCTCTTTGCCTTGCGCTATGTTATCGCCAGCACAATTAGTTGAGCAGCTAGAAATACTTAGCCACAAAACAACGAAGCCGTTTAATCTTAACTTTTTTTGTCATACAGTTGCTGACTACACATCCGCGCAACAACAGTGCTGGCATGCATTACTTGCCGCTTACTTTACAGAGTATAAAATTGACCCGCAAAGCTTAACTGCAGGGGCTTCTCGTCAACCTATAAATCAATCGATTGTTGATATAATTGCACCTTATAAGCCAGCAGTTGTGAGTTTTCATTTTGGTTTACCTGAGCAAGCTATTGTGGCGCAAATAAAAAGCTGGGGTACTAAAGTAATTTCAACGGCCACTACCTTAGATGAAGCTATTTGGCTTAGTAAAAATGGTGCTGATGCCATAATTGCACAGGGTTTAGAAGCTGGGGGGCACCGAGGCCATTTTTTATCTATGGATTTAAGCTTGCAACAAAATACTGAGCAGTTAGTTAAACATTGTGTTGAGCATATATCACTGCCTATTATTGCTGCTGGTGGCATTGCTTCGGCCGGTGATGTACAGCGGTTTAAAGCGTTAGGAGCCAGTGCAGTCCAAGTAGGGAGTGCTTATTTACTATGCAAGGAGGCGACAACATCGGCTTTGCATCAACAGGCTATTTTAGATCAGCAACAAGATGAGACCACACTGACCACATTGTTCTCTGGTAGGGCCGCACGGGGTATTCAAAATCGAGTAATGAAAGAATTAGGTGCTATGCCAAATGGGGTTCCTGCGTTTCCACACGCCAGCAGTGCAATAACGGCCTTAAGATGTCGCGCTGAAAAAAGTGCTAAAAGTGATTTTTCGCCTTTGTGGTGTGGCCAAAAATATATTCCTAGGGTGGGTGTGTCAGCGGCTGATATTACGCATGCTTTAATGAAAAAATGGTAATTTTTAATGTCTGATAATCCACTTTTATCGCTTGGCGATAGTTATGAAGCGCTAGTAAACAAGTTTAAAGTGCAATTGGCTGGGAAGTATCCTCAGCAACGAATAGCGCCCAATACCGTATTAGTGCAACAAGGCGATGTACAAGGTTATGGGTATTTAATTGTTCAGGGGGTTTTAGGCGCTATTCATGACGACATAGACGGCGTACAAAAGTGTAAAGAGTTTTATTTTAAAGATGAATTTGCATTGCTGTTTGCCAATTGGATGACCTCAACGCCTGCGTTTTATCAATTAAAAGTGATTAACGAAGCAAGTGTAATTAAAGTACCACTAACACTATTTGAGCAAGCACAGTATCAACTGATTAAGCAGCAGCTTATTGCACAGCAACTTATTTTTAAAGAAGCTAAAGAGGCATTTTTATTACTAAATAGCCCCGAGCAGCGTTACTGTTATTTACTCAAACATAAACCCCATTGGTTGGCGCAGCTAAGCTTGAGCCAAGTGGCAATGTATATAGGTATTTCAGCTATTTCGTTATCACGAATTCGTAAGCGACTTAACTTAAGTTAAGTGCTGTTTTTATAAAGCACTATACACTCCCCATTTTTAAGCCTTAATACCTTGGAGTGTTATGTTTATAATTGCCCAATCGTTGGTTGCAGTTGCCACTTTACTCGACTTAGCTTCATTTCAGTTTAAGTCCCGACGAATTATTTTAAGCTGTTTATTTACCTCAGTGTTATTAACCTCTGTACACTTTTTTATATTGAGTTATAACAGTGCCGGCTGCTTAATGTTTATTGCCGCGGTGCGTTATTTTTACTGTATTTACTTTAAGCATACTTGGGCTATGTTTGGGTTTATGACAGTAAGCTGCTTAGCCGTTTATTTTACTTGGCAAGATTGGTTTAGCGCCTTTGCATTGGTGGCGACATTAATACAAACCATTGCTTCATTTCAAAATCGAGACTTGCACTTAAGGTTATGTATGGTGGTGGGAACCTCTTTTTGGATAACACATAATATTTTTGCCGGCTCACCAGTGGCAATACTCATGGAAAGCCTGTTTTTAAGTAGTAATTTGCTAGGACTATACCGCTTTTATGTGGTTAAAAAAACGCTTAGCGAACCGCAAACGCAGCCCTAAACATTTAGGTAAAAAATTGTGCCGCAATGGCTTTTAGTAGGTAAGTTTCGCGAATAATCGATAGCCCTTGCTTGTCACTGTTTGCAAGTGTGCGTTCGTTATGGGCTATTGCCTGGAAAATATCAACCCATTTGGCCTGCATGCCATTTTGTTGTTCATAGTGTTCTAGCTGCGCTTGACCGAGTTGCTCATCAATTTGGCAGAGGTAGCAGTATGATTGTATATGAATAATATCAAAGTCATCTTTATACCAAGGACGGTATTCCTCATAAAGCCCAAACTCACTGCAGATTTTTATATTTTGTGCGCCAGTTTCTTCACTCAGTTCTCTGATCAATCCCTGCTCTATGCTTTCATGTGGGTCAATCCCACCGCCAGGTAAACTAAAGTCGTCGTAGCGCTGAGTATACATAAGTAAAATGTGTTGTTGCTTAAATGCAATTGCGCGAGCGGTTGGGCGAGAAAATTGACGACCTTGCTCAATATTGATTGAGGGGTGAATGTAGGTTTTTAATAAGCGCATAACAACTCCTGTAATAAAAATAAATTATATCAGTTGGTTGTATTAATTTCTTTAATAGGGATTTAATAAGCCGCATAAAATAGCGCTATTTCAGCGTCTATACAGCTATTTTTAATTAAACTAGCGGATTAAAAAATAAAATAGCCGCGCTTTGTACCCTAATTATGTATATCTTTCATTTATATAAAAGGGTAAGTAGAATGGTAAAAAAGCATAGGGATTATTCATGTTAAATATACTTTTAGTCGATGACGACGTCGAATTCAGTGATGTTATTTGCCATATTGTTGAGTTTCTTGGCCACAACATTAATACAGCAACTAGTTTAAAAGAAGCGCACCAGTGGTTTGAAAATAATACTTTCGATCATGTGCTGCTTGATTTTATGCTGCCAGATGGCAGTGGCTTGCATTTATTAGATCATTTAAAAATGATTGGCCAATCGCCTAAAGTCACTCTTATTTCGGGGCACCCTTCAGTTAAAGGAATTTTAGCTGACATGTGTGAGCCTAATGTGTCGCATTTATTAAAGCCGCTGCAACGTGAAGATTTAGAATTAGTATTAAACGGCCCGAAAAAAACAGTTAAAAAGGCAAAAAGTGCCGCCATTACTCATCATTTTGATACGCTTATTGGCGAGTCTGCACCCATGCAACAGCTTTATACTATGATAGAACGTGTAGCTAAAACCAATGCTAATGTCATGCTTATGGGTGAAAGCGGGGTAGGTAAAGAGGTGGTAGCGCAAGCCATTCATAATGCTAGTAAATGCGAAGGTCCACTGGTGGCGAGTAACTGTGGGGCACTCTCTAAAGAACTAATTGGCAGTGAATTATTTGGCCATGAAAAAGGCGCATTTACTGGTGCCATTGCCCGTAAAGACGGCGTGTTTGAACAAGCCGACGGTGGCACGTTATTTCTTGATGAAGTCACCGAAATGCCGATTGATATGCAGCCTAATTTACTGCGTGTACTCGAAACTAAAAAAGTAACCCGAGTTGGTGGAAATCGTGAGTTACCAGTAAATTGCCGTGTTATTTCAGCGACTAACCGCTCACTCACCGATTTAGCGCAGAACAATATATTACGTGAAGATATTTACTTTAGGCTCGCTGTTTTTCCTATTGATATACCGCCACTACGAGATCGAAAAGAAGATATTGCGTTACTTGCTAAATCGTTTTTAGGGCAGTTAAACGATGAAAACGGTACAGCGTTTGCTTGGGCTAATGAGCAGCTTAAAGAGCTTGAAACCTACGACTGGCCGGGCAACGTACGTGAACTTCGCCATGCCATTCACCGCGCTTTTATTATGAGCGACCCGCAAACCAGCACAATTAGT
The DNA here is from genome assembly GCF_001974855.1 of Pseudoalteromonas sp. SK18. GTDB lineage: Bacteria > Pseudomonadota > Gammaproteobacteria > Enterobacterales > Alteromonadaceae > Pseudoalteromonas. Next base: position 104,076 of record NZ_MTQB01000008.1, read on the forward strand.
TTACCTGATAACTTAGAGTCGCCTTTTTCAAGGGTTAATACTCAACCTGAGGACAAGCAGGTATCAGCAGGGCAAACTATTGAAGAAGTTGAAAAAGAACTTATTCATGCCACGCTCGATAAAGTACAAGGGAATAAAACATTAGCAGCACAAATGCTGGGTATTAGCACTAAAACCTTATATAACCGTTTAAATGCTTATGGTGGTATTGGCGAGTATAAATAACCAGCATGTAAATTTAATCACAACAAAACGAGGACTTTAATGGCATCACCACAACAGGCAAAACCTTTGAATGAGCTGGTACACGACGCGCGTGCGCCGCTAAATCGTATTTCGATGAATGCCGAGCTGATTAAGCTAGCACTTGAAAACGATATGCCAAAAGATAAAGCGCTCGCCGCACTGGATAAAATAATTGCTAATTGCCAAGCGTGCAGTGACAGTTTGCAGCTTATTTCAGAGTCGAAGTAACCCTAAATAATTCAGGATGATAAATGATTAAACGCAAACAGCAAGGCAAAGCAAATGTATTATGGGCGTTATTTATCTCTATAGTGTTGTGTATTATTGTTGGTAATGCTTTTTTAGCCATTAATACTATTCAAGGGTTATCGCGTACCCAGCAAAGTTTAGACAACACTAATATGTTAAGCACGGCGATAGAGCAGCTACACCTTTCGGTAGTGCAAGCCGAGTCGGGACAGCGAGGGTATCTATTAACCCAAGCCGATGACTATTTGGTGCCGTATTACGATGCCATCGCACAAATAGAGTCTCAAACTAATCATGTGAGCGACTTACACTCAGAAATTGATGGCCAAGCGCAGCGTATTGCACAGTTGTTACTATTGGTTGAAGCTAAAATAGTTGAGCTTAAAAAAACGGTTAAATTAGCATTAAATGATAAAGAGCAGCGCGCCTTACTAATACTTAATTCACATGAAGGACGCGACTTATATAGAGAAATTCGTGAGCGAGTTAATGATATTCAAGAGCGCGAACTACTGTTTAAAGTCAGTCACTTTTCGAAATTAGCGCAAATTAAAAAAGAAGCAAAGATCACTTTTGGTATTACTGCAGTTACCAGCGCATTATTGATTTTGGGTATGTTTTTATTGGCGAGGCTGAATTTAAAAAATGCGGCCGTGTATCGCGCAGAGCTGGAAATGCAAAATGAAACCTTAGCGAGTAAAGTAACTGAACGTACCCAAGAGCTTACCTTGTATTCTGATGAGTTAAGTCGCAGTAACCGAGAGTTAGAAGAGTTTGCCTTTGTTGCCAGTCATGACTTGCAAGAGCCGTTAAGGAAAATTCAAGCATTTAGCGACCGGCTTGAGAGTATGTTTAAAGACGAGTTAGGCGAAAAAGGTACAGACTACATTGCCCGCATGAAAAATGCCGCGCAAAGAATGTCTAATTTAATTAATGATTTATTAGAGTTTTCTCGAGTAACCACCCGAGGTAAAGATTTTACCGATACCGATTTAAACAGCATTTTGAATGATATAAAAAGTGATTTAGAAATAGCGATTAATGAGTGTAATGCACAAATTGTCACGGCTAATATGCCCGTTATTCAGGCTGATCCGAGTCAAATGCATCAGCTGTTTTTAAACTTAATTTCAAATGCGGTGAAGTTTAGAGGGCCTAACGTAGACCCTGTTATTAATATTGACTTTGAACGAGTGAGCGAGTTTAGTGAAGATCATAACAGTGAAATAAGTTGGCATGTCATTACCGTAAAAGATAATGGTATCGGCTTCTCTGATGAGTATGCGGATAAAATATTTGTACCATTTCAGCGCTTACATGGTCGCTCACAATACAAAGGGACGGGTATAGGTTTGTCTGTTTGCCGTCGAATTGTAGAGCGTCACGGTGGCTCTATTGCCGCGATAAGTACCCTAGGTGAAGGGGCAACTTTCATCATTAAATTACCCGTGGATGCAGAGTTATTCACATTACAAGGAGAGGCATAATATGCCATTAACAACCGTAAAACCGATTACCATTTTAATGGCAGATGATGATGAAGATGATCGTTTGTTAACCCAAGACGCGCTTGCAGAAAGTCGCGTTTTAAATGAATTACACTTTGTTGAAGACGGTGTAGAGCTTTTAGAGTACTTAGAGCGCAAAGGCAAGTTTGAAGATAAAAGCATCTCGCCAAGACCAGGCTTAATTTTACTTGATTTAAACATGCCGAGAATGGATGGCCGCGAAGCACTTCAAGCTATTAAAGCGCATCCTAATTTAAAAGGCATCCCAGTGGTAATTTTAACCACCTCTAAGCAAGAAGAAGACATGGTTAAAGGCTATAACCTAGGTGCTGCGTCTTACATAACTAAGCCTGTTACGTTTGATGGCTTAGTTGAGTTGATGAAAACACTGGGTAAATACTGGGTTGAGTTTGTAGAGCTACCAAGCACGTTTAACGATTAAGCATATTATTAAAACAGGAGAGGCTATGTTAGCAAAGGCAACTAAACTGCTATTGGTTGAAGACGATGAAGATGATTATATTTTAACTCGTGACTATTTAGAGCAGCTCAGTTCCCATGTGTTTGACATAGAGTGGATAACTTCTCCTGAGCAGGCGGTGGAAGTGTTGAGTAAAAATCAACATGATATTTGCTTGCTTGATTATCGCTTAGGGGCCTCTGATGGCTTAAGTGTGCTAAAACAAGCGCTTAAAAATGGTTTCTGTGGGCCTATTATTATGCTTACTGGGCAATCTAACGATGCCCTCGATTCAGCTGCGCTTGATGCTGGAGCCGTTGATTACTTAGTTAAAAGTGAAATGAGTGGTAGCCGATTTGCCCGCTCTATTCGTTATGCATTAGCACGTCGAGATGTGGAAGATGAGCGAGTGGAGCGTTTAAAAGCGGAGGCTGAAAACCGCTCAAAAGATCGCTTTTTAGCACATTTAAGCCACGAATTGCGCACACCGCTATCTTCTATTTTAGGCTATACCGAGTTGTTGATGCTTAGTGACTTTAACAAGCAGGCTGAAAACGAGCTAGGTGTTATTTATCGTAATGGTAAGCATTTATTAAGCTTACTGAATGACGTTTTGGATTTATCTAAAATTGCTGTTGATAAGCTTGAACTCAGTTTGTCAGAGGTTAACCTTGATAGCCTAATGGCTGACGTATTTACGTTAATGCGCGTATCAGCGCTGGATAAAGGTTTATCACTAAAATTTGAATCACTGGAGCCTTTGCCACTAGTCGTTCGTATCGATGCTACTCGGCTTAGACAAATTCTTATTAACCTGATTAATAATGCGATTAAATTTACCGAGCAAGGCGAAATTGTGGTTAACGCATGGACTGATATGGTCGCTGAGCGTGAAATGCTATTTTTTAGTATTAAAGACTCAGGCTTAGGTATTGCTCCAGAAAAACAAGCGCTCATCTTTAAGCCTTTTGAGCAGATAGCCGATGTAGAGTCACGCTCAGTAGGTGGTGCAGGTTTAGGTTTAGCTATTTGTTCTGAACTGCTTAGTCGTATGCAGGGCGATATTTCATTAGACTCTCATGTTGGTGAAGGCTCAACGTTTACCATTTCCTTATACCCTGGTGATATCAGACAGGTAGAGCGCAATTTATTAAAACTTGATTTAACCCCCAATATGCAGCAAAAAGTAGCCCCCTGCCAAGTGAGCGGCAAAGTGTTGGTGGTTGATGATTTACGCGATTTACGCGTGCTAGTTGGTCACTTAATTGGTTCGGCAGGCGCTGAAGTAGATTATGCTGATAATGGTAAGCAAGCACTCGACAAAGTAAAAAAACAACTAGCAGACGGGCACACTACCTACGATATTATTTTTTTAGATATCCATATGCCGGTAATGGGCGGAAAAGAAGCTGCTATTGAGCTTAGAAAGCTAGGATTTAAAGGCGCAATCATAGCCTTAACCGCAGCAACTATGAAAGGCATTCATAACGAACTCAATGCGTTAGGGTTTGACGATATGATTGCCAAACCTGTGGATTCCCACTTGCTCTATCAATGTTTAGAATTAAGGCTTGGACAAAAAGAACAACCGGTTTCGCCGGTTCAGCCAATACCCAAACCGAGTAACGACAAAAAGTGCTTTCTATTAGTAGAAGACGATGCCGATGCCGCGCAAATTACCCAGTTATTATTAGAAAGCTTGGATGTAGATACCGATATAGCAACAAGTGTTAAAGACTGTAAAGCAATGCTTGAACATAACAGTAATTACGATAAAGTATTGCTCGATATGCATTTGCCAGATGGAACTGGTTTAGAGCTAGCAGGGTTTATTAAACAGCATTACCCTGACATTGAACGCGTCATTATTAGTGGTATGGAGCCCGACGCTGTGCATATCAGGCAACTAGAAATAGAGCAGGTATTGCTGAAACCAATAAATTTAGCATTACTCAATCAGCTTGTTTAACTCCCCTATTAGCTTGATGTTAAAGGTTTAACCACAGATTGGCGTATAATTAACTCGGGCTCAAATAACGTTTGAATGGGGTGTACGCTTTTTTGATAAACATGGCTCAGTACCCACTGCGCTGCCACTTTACCCATCTCATCGATAGGATAGTTTATAGTGCTCAACGGAGGATAAACGTGACGGGTAAAAAACACGTTATCGTAGCCGATAATAGAAAGCTGCGAAGGCAGTTGTATACCATGCTCTCTGGCACTCACCATGGCACCGGTTGCCATTTCGTCATTGGCACATACTAAGGCGGTAAATGCGGGGTTATTTTTATAAAGTGTAGCGAAGCCTTCGTAGCCACTTTCTTCGACAAAGTCACCTTCAAATAAATTACTTTTATCAAATTCAATGGCGTATTCAGCAAGTGCTTGCTTATGTCCGTTTAAGCGCTCTTGAGCATCTTTTTTCCACAGTGGACCGCTAATATAGGCAATCTCTTTATGGCCCGACTCAAGAATGTATTTAGTGGCTAAATAGCCGCCTTTAGTATTATCAAGAATAATACAGCGATCGGCGAGCTCTTCAATGTAGCGGTTAAGCAAAACAAACGGAGTTTTGCCTTTACTTAACTTTATTAAGTATTCATCACTAATAGCTTCAACATGTAAAATAAGTGCGTCGCAATTGCGGCTAATTAAAAATTCGATGCCTTGTTGCTCTCGCTCTGCGTCACTGTGTCCTGCAGTAATAATAACGTGTTTACCTTGGTTTCTTAAGGTGTTCTCTATACCGCTCATCATCGGCCCATAAAATGGACCTTTAAGCTCTGAAACTAACAAGCCCGCGCTATTAGAGCAATTAGAAGCCAGTGATTGCGCAATAGAATTAGGACGGTAGCCTAGCTCTTCCATGGCTAAGGTAACCTTTTTTCTGGTTGCATCACTTACATTTGCATTGTTGTTCATTACTCTTGAAACAGTGGCAAGTGACACCCCTGCAAGCTTTGACACTTCATAAATGGTGGCCATACTATTCCTTGCTACAAATTGCTTTTTTGTGTTAAATCGGCAGTGATTTTTTTAATGGTTTTATTATCTAGGCTGTATTTACTCATTATTAAAGCCACAAGTACACTGCCAATCGCAGGGTAGAGTGTGAATGAGGTTAAAATACCGTTTTTAGTTGCCTCGCTTAATTCCACATTGGCTTGATATTGATAATAAGCAAGTAACCAACCGGCAATCGCTCCGCCTAATGCAAGCCCCAATTTAATAAAAAATACGATGCTTGCGTAAACTAAACCGGTGAGTCGACGGCCATTCTGCCAGACTCCGTAATCAATAGCATCAGCCATTTTTGCCCATAATAAAGGCGTTGCCATTTGAGTGAAAAAACACCATAAAAAATACACTAAAAAAGCCAGTAAAACGTGTTCATTAGGGACAAAAAAAGCAAGGCAGCTCAATATGGCGGAAATATATTGCAGATAAACATAAGCCGCTTTTTTATCAAAGCGTTTACTTAAAGGTTGTGCGCAAGCGCAGCCTAAAATATTACCAATCATACCTAAGGTTACAAATTCGGTGATTAAATCTTCTTTGCCAAGCACATATTTTACATAGTAAATAGCTAATGTCGTGCGCAGCACCATACTTGTCAATAATACCAGTGCAGCCATACATAAGATTTTAAACGGCTGATTTTGCCATAAAACGTGGAGTTGTGTTTTTAAAGATAATTTATGCGGCGGATTGATCACCCGCTCCTTGGTGTAACGAAAACAAATTAGAAATAACACCACACCTAGGCAGCTCATAACCAGCATAGTGAGTTGATAGCCCAATTCGTTATTACCATCGCCAAACCATTTTACTAAAGGCAAGGTACAGCTAGTAACCAATAAACCTCCCAGCATGCCAAATACAAACCGATATGACTGAATGGAAACGCGTTCGTTAGGATTTCGACTTAATACACCGCCAAGTGCCGAATAAGGAATATTAATTGCGGTATAAACCAACATTAGTAGGGTGTAGGTAACGAACGCGTAAATAATTTTGTTGCCGTCATCAAGCGCAGGAGTAGTAAAGGTGATCACGCTGATAACAGCAAAAGGGATAGCAAGCCAAAGTAGGTAGGGTCGGTAGCTGCCGTATTTAGTATGAGTGGCATCAGTGAGGGCGCCCATTATTGGATCTGTTACTGCATCAATAACTCTGACTACTAAAAAAAGGGTACCAACAACCGCAGGCGAAATACCAAATATATCAGTGTAGAAAAAAGTTAAAAACAGCATCACGGTTTGAAAAATAATATTACTGGCCGTGTCACCTAGGCCATAAGCTATTTTTTCTTTTTTACTCAGCATAAAAGCCACTCGTTATTATTTTTGGCGCTGTTTAAGAAAATCACGATACGCAATTGCGCTTTGTTTTAATGTACGTTGTTGAGTTTGGTAATCAACATAGACTAGCCCAAAGCGCTTTTCATAACCATAGGCCCATTCAAAATTATCCATTAAGCTCCATGCAAAGTAGCCTTGCACATTCACGCCTTGCTCAACTGCATTATGAACGGCATTAATGTGGCTATGGTAGTAATCGATGCGTTGTATGTCATCTATTTTACCGTCTATTAATACATCGGCCATCGCTGCGCCGTTCTCTGTTATATATACTTTAGGTAAAGTGTAACGATCATTTAATGAAAGTAGTAATTCACACAATCCCTGTGGGTAAACTTCCCAGCCCATATCGGTGGTGGCAACATTCTTTAGAGGAACTTCGCTAAACCAATGATCTGGCATATTTTTATAATGAATACGAGTATAGTAATTAACCCCTAAAAAATCGATTTTTTGACTAATAATTGCCATATCTTCGTCGCCAATATGGGGTTTTACATCACTGGTAAGCTGATTAATTATCTTAGGGTAGCAGCCCTCTAATATAGCCTTAATATACCACTGGTTATGGTAATCATCGGCAAGCTCAGCAGCGCGTTTATCATTTATGGTGAGTGGGTAGGCAGGGCTAAAATTAAGCACTATACCGGCTTCTATCGTAGGACAATTTTTACGTATCACCTGCATCGCGAGTCCATGGGCAAGCAGAAGATGGTGCGCCGCTTGGCGTCCTGCTTTTTGACTTTTTATGCCTGGTGCGTGTACTCCTATCTCATAGCCTAAGTAAGCACTACAAAAAGGTTCGTTTAAGGTCGCATAAGAATCAACTAAGCCCTCTAGTTGCTGAGTGACTATATGAGTGTAATGAGCAAATTGGTATGCTGTATCGCGGTTGAGCCAGCCACCACTGTCTTCTAAATGTTGTGGTAAGTCCCAATGATATAAAGTGACATAGGTTTTAATATTGCGCGCTTTTAGAGCTTGCAGTAGCGATTTGTAAAACGCCATACCTTGAATATTCAAGCTGCCATCTTGGTGTAAAACGCGCGGCCAAGAAATTGAAAGTCGATAAGCGTCTACAGCTAAATCAGCAATCATTTTTACATCTTGTTGCCAATATTCTATGTGTTCACACGCTTGGTTGCCGTTACTATTATCAGCAATGGTATTTGGCTGGTTACAAAAAGTATCCCAAATACAAGGAAGACGCGTATCGTAACTTCCCTCTATTTGAAAGGAGGCCGTGGCAACCCCAAAAATAAAGGGTGATTTTAAAAGGGCTGACGTGCCTGGCAACGAAATGGTTTTAAACACAATGAGATACGTCCTTACATTTGCAGTAATAATAAACTTAAAGTAATTAGCTAAGCAAAAATAATTGCCTAACATTGCGTGTAAGCGCTTACAATAATTTTGTAAATAAATTGATAAATTTTATTTGTATGTTATAAATGTAAGCGCTTACATTTGGTGTTGCAACTATTATCTGCATTTTAAGTTTTACTAAACGCAATAAAATAGAGGTAACAATCTGATAGTTATAAATAATTAGAGATTATACTATGGCACATATCACACAGCCACTATCGGCAACGGAAAACAGCCAAAAACCAGGGTCCACACACACCTTTGCGTTAACATCGCTTACGACCTTGTTTTTTATGTGGGGTTTTCTTACTTGCTTGAACGATATTTTAATTCCGTATTTAAAGGGGATGTTCTCCCTTAACTACACCCAAGCAATGTTGGTGCAATTTTGTTTTTTTGGTGCCTACTTTGTTATGTCAATCCCTGCGGGGAAACTGGTCAGTAAAATAGGTTATCAATTTGGTATTGTTGTCGGTTTAGTTGTCGCAGCAATTGGTTGTGCATTATTTTACCCTGCTGCAGAAGCCCATGTATACGAGCTATTTTTATTAGCTTTGTTTGTTCTTGCTTCAGGGATCACCATTTTACAAGTTTCTGCTAACCCATATGTAAGTGTACTAGGGCCTGCAAAAACAGCCTCTTCGCGCTTAACCATGACCCAAGCCTTTAACTCTTTAGGCACAACGGTTGCGCCTTTATTTGGTAGTTGGTTGATTTTGTCTGAAATTAGCCAAGCAACAGCCGAACAAGTTAAATTTCCTTATTTAATGCTCAGTGCAAGCCTATTAGCATTGGCGATTATTTTTGCCTTTTTAAAGTTACCTAAACTAGGTAAAGCGATTGACAGTGAAGCTGAAAACCAAGGCGACACTGAGTTTGTTGATTTAGGCAGCGTATGGAAATATCGCCACCTTATTTTAGGCGCGATTGGTATTTTTGTTTATGTAGGGGCTGAAGTGGCCATAGGCAGCTTTTTAGTCGGCTTTTTAACCTTAGATCATATTGCAGGCTTACCAGAGCAGCAAGCAGCACATTACATTAGTTATTATTTTGCAGGTGCAATGATAGGGCGCTTTGCTGGCGCCGCGATTATGCAAAAATTAAATGCAGCCAAAGTATTAGCTTGTCACGGTATTTTAGCAGGCTTACTTGTGTTAATTGCTATGACGGGTCAAGGGTCACTGGCTATGTGGGCTATTTTATTAGTTGGATTATGTAACTCTATTATGTTTCCTACTATTTTTAGTTTAGCACTGCAGGGGCTTGGTAAATACACCTCGCAGGGTTCTGGTATTTTATGTTTAGCGATTGTTGGCGGTGCGATTATTCCGTTATTACAAGGTATGCTAGCTGATAACATCGGTGTGCAATTAGCTCTTATTTTGCCCATTGGTTGCTATTTATATATTACTTATTTCGCGCTGTTTGGTGCAAAAAAAACAACGTCAACTCCTCTTTGAGTTTTAGGTGAATGCTATGATTATTAAACGCACTTTTTCAATTACTGCGCTGATGCTAGCAGCAATAACCAGCAGCGGTTGCTCGCAACCCTCTGATAGTGTCAGTGATACAACAAACCAAAAAGAAATTTGGCCAACAATTACAACGGGGATTAAAAGCGATGCTCAAATGGAGCAAAAAATCGCTGATATGCTCAGTACTATGACGCTAGAGCAGAAAATAGCGCAAATGATCCAACCTGAAATTCGTAACATCACGGTTGAAGATATGCGTAAGTATGGCTTTGGCTCTTACTTAAATGGCGGTGGTTCGTTTCCAAACAATAACAAGCATGCTACGCCTGAAGATTGGGTTGATTTGGCAGAAAAAATGTACCAAGCATCTATTGATGACTCTCTAGATGGCAGTACCATTCCTACAATGTGGGGCACCGATGCGGTACATGGACACAACAATGTTATTGGCGCTACTTTATTTCCGCATAATATTGGTTTAGGTGCTGCAAATAATCCTGCACTTATTGAAAAAATAGCCGCTGCTACCGCGCGAGAAGTGATGGTTACTGGTATTGATTGGGTATTTGCACCTACTGTTGCTGTGGTGCGTGATGACCGTTGGGGTCGCACTTACGAAGGGTACTCTGAGGACCCTGAAATTGTGAAAGCGTATTCTGCCTCTATTGTTAAAGGGTTACAAGGCGCTGTAGATGGCGACTTTTTGTCGGACACGCGAGTAGTGAGTACCGTTAAGCACTTTTTAGGTGATGGTGGTACTGTAAACGGCGACGATCAAGGTAATAATATCGCTTCTGAAGAAGAGTTATTTGCGCTTCATGCCCAAGGCTATGTAGGTGGTTTGAGTGCCGGTGCGCAAACAGTTATGGCTTCATTTAACAGTTGGCATGGCGATAAAATTCACGGCAGTAAATATTTATTAACCGATGTATTGAAAGAAAAAATGGGCTTTGATGGCTTTGTTGTTGGCGATTGGAATGGTCATGGACAAGTTAAAGGCTGCTCAAATAGCAACTGTGCTCAAGCTGCAAACGCAGGTTTAGATGTATACATGGCACCAGATGAGTGGAAACCATTGTTTGGCAATTTAATTAGCCAAGTTAACAGTGGTGAGATCCCAGTAAGCAGAATTAACGATGCGGTAACGCGTATCCTGCGCGTTAAAATGCGCGCGGGTTTATTCGATAAACCAAGCCCTGCGAAGCGTCCTCTTTCTGGTAAAACTGAAATTATTGGTAGTCACGATCACCGTGCTGTGGCCAAACAAGCAGTACGTGAATCTTTAGTGTTACTTAAAAATAAGCAGCAGTTATTACCATTATCGCCCAAGGCAAACGTATTAGTAGCAGGAATAGGTGCTGATAATATCGGCATGCAGTCAGGTGGCTGGAGTGTTACGTGGCAAGGTACAGGCAATACCAACAATGACTTCCCAGGCGGCACTTCAATTTATGCAGGTATTAAAAACACGCTCGAGCAAGCTGGTGGTAGTGTTGCACTGAGTGTTGATGGAGAGTATAAAACGCGCCCAGATGTAGCCATTGTTGTATTTGGCGAGCAACCTTATGCAGAGGGCAATGGGGATGTTGATAACCTTGAGTACCAGCGCGGTAATAAAAGTGATTTAGCCTTACTGCGAAAGTTTAAAAATGCGGGAATTCCAGTTGTATCATTATTTATAAGCGGTCGCCCAATGTGGGTTAATGCTGAGCTAAATGCCAGTGATGCGTTTGTTGCTATTTGGCTTCCAGGCAGTGAAGGTGATGCAATTAGTGATGTATTGTTTAAAAATGCAGACGGTTCAATTAACCACGACTTTAAGGGAAAGTTATCGTTTTCATGGCCGAATAACCCAATCGACAATGAAAACCGCAACGATGAAGGTTACAGCCCATTACTCCCTTATGGTTTTGGCTTAACCTACGGTGATAGCAATGTACTTAAAGATGACTTGGTAGAGCAAACTCAACAGACTGAACAATTGGACGACTTAGTGTTGTTTGAACGTGCTATAAAAGCACCATGGTCGTTGGTATTAAAAAGTGGCGAGCAACAAAAAACGGTGGCAAGTAGCCGTGAGTCATTAGGCGCTGTGAGCATTCAAACATTTGACAAAGATGTGCAAGAAGATGCGCGAGCTATCCGTTTTAATGGTCAAGCGCTGGCTGGGGTTAATTTAGCCGCGGCATTCCCATCTGACTTACGCTCATACGTTGAGAGTAATGGCCAGCTGCAAATGCAAATTAAAGTAGACAAAGCGGCATCAAGCCCGCTGTGGGTTGCTATGGGTTGTGGTGAAAGCTGTCAGGGTAAATTTGATATTACCGATAACCTTGAGCAATCAGGTCAATGGCAAACATTAAACATCAACTTAAGTTGTTTTGCAGAGCAAGGTGTTGACTTGGCACAAGTATTTTCGCCTTGGCAGTTAAGCACGCAAGGTGATTGGCATGTATCTATAGCTAAACTAGCTATTACAACAAATGCTGCCGAGCAAGGTAGTGTTACTTGTAAGTAGTCAATAATCTATTATAAGCAGGTACAGAGAGTACCTGCTTATAATTTTAAACATGTAGTACAAAAACCTGCCAAATTAGTCCCTCCTTACTTTTATTCCATTCTATGTGATTGATTATATTCAGCTCAGTAGTTGTCACAAAAATATGATAAAACTGCATTCGCTTTTACGTTAATAATTTGAGAGTATGCCAAAATATTAAAGGCGTTATGTAATTAACAGGTGAGAGAATGAATCAAATAAAGCTCGCTTCTCAGCGTTTACAACCTTCAAAAATAGTTTGTGTGGGGCGCAATTACAGTGCACATATTGCTGAGCTAAACAATGAACACCCTGAGCAAATGGTGATTTTTAATAAGCCTAATAGCGCGATCACCGATACCTTACTTACTACTCATAACGGGGATACGTTACATTATGAAACTGAATTATGTTTTGTGATTAAAAATAAGCAGCTTGCAGGAGTAGGGATTGGGCTCGATTTGACTAAGCGAGCTTTGCAAAGCAGTTTAAAAGAAAAGGGCTTGCCGTGGGAGCGAGCTAAAGCATTTGATGGCTCAGTATTATTTAGTGATTTTATTGAGTTAACGCCAGAAATGTCATTATTTATATTTGAATTGCATATTGATGGTAAAGCAGTTCAGCATGGTGATACCCAGCTAATGTTGCACCAACCTGCGCAAATACTGGCTGAAGTAAGTGAGTTTATGGGTTTAGAAGAAGGCGATATTATTATGACCGGCACCCCTGCTGGCGTAGGAATGGTGAGCGCGGGTCGAGAGTTTAAAGTTGCTCTTTATTCTGACTCTGGTCAGCGGTGCTTATTGGAGCATCATTGGTCTGTGAGTCAACGTTAATTATGTATTGATAGTATTGTTTATCAAAATTATCAATATGTTCACTTAACCAATACCGCTGGCTTAGCTGATGCTCAGCTGATTCTAGTATGGTACTTTCTAATGCGGCATTAATCTTCTTAATTGCCTGATTAGCAAAATTATTGGGCGCATTAGTCGAACAGCCTATAGCGCCTTTAATTAACGAATTCGTATTTTGAGCTATAGGTATGCTAACGATTTTTATGGGGTGTTGTTGCTGGTTAAAGTAACTAGCCATAAAAGGGTAGTCGAGCGAGTAATCTAAAAAACCATGTCTTAATCTATCGATCACAACGCCACTTTCATTGTCACTACTTAAGCTTAAAGAGACGTTATGGTGGCTCAAAGCGTTTTCAATAATCATATTTATGTGTGGCGAAAACCGTCGCGCTGCGGCTTGTCCATAGGTAAAGTTTTCATCGCTAAGCAAGCTAATTAAATTTATAGGATTACCATGTGTTTTGGTAAGTGTTCGTGCTTTTTGGTTAGTGGTAATAATATTAAACTCTGGGTAGATGGAGGTAGGGCGTGAGTAAGTATAGACTTGGTTGGCGTTTTTTTTGTGAATTACGCATGGGAAGCAGACATTTTTGCCTTCTCTGATATATTTATTAATTCGTTTTTGTGGCACAACTAACCGAGTATGTTTTACATCCTTAATACTGCTAATGAGTTGCTCAGTTAAATTGTCACACAAACCCGTTTGAGCACTTTCTGAGTTTAAGTGAAAAGGCGGAGTGTTGCTCTGTAGCCACAAAATTTCAGTGAGCTGATTTTTAGATTGGCTAATACTGTTATTCGAGAATATTAAAAAAAGCAGGCAGAAATAACGAGCTGTATGCATAAAAAAGGCTGATAATTCTTTATTAAATGGCTGTTTATTATTATACCTGAATGTCCAAAAAATAAACATAAAGAACAGCAAAGAATCAATTTCATTGAAGCGTAGTTATACCAATAAGCAATAATACTTAATCATTTTACGGGGCTAAACGTGTCACTACCTGCGTTAAAAATTCTCATTTAGAACAACTAAATAGCAATTTTTTGCCTAGCTATCAACACGTTTTTCCAGCCTCAAAATAGTCCACTTAATTAAGCGAATTGGTATTATTCTTTGCTGTTTTTGATTACCTGCGAGGTTACAAACCTCGCGCCGTGATTAAATCGCCCTATGTAGAACAAGTTTCAATATGCAAAGGCCAACAGACCCTAGTAAGGCATTGGGTTATTTCTGAATATGGTATCAATCGCTGATAACACATCATCGTTAAGGGTCAGCTCAAACGCATCAATGTCTTCTTTTAACTGCGCCATAGTAGTTGCACCAATAATTGATGAGGTAACGCCATCAACTTGATTACACCATGCTAGCGCTAATTGTGCCGGTGTTATGTTGTGCTCATAGGCAAGTTCAACATACTCCTTAGTGGCTTGTTGTGATTGTGGTGTATCTCGAAAAATACCGTTGCGCTGCATAAATGTCCAACGTGAGCCTTCAGGGCGCGCTCCATTGAGGTACTTACCCGTTAATAGCCCGGCAGCCAGAGGCGACCAAGGTAAGTAAGCAATATCTTCATGCACACATTGCTCTATTAAATAAGGCCAATCTTTCGCATGCGCTAAACTAAACTCATTTTGAATAGACACCATTTTTGGCAAGTTGTGCTCTTTAGCTAAATTTAAAAATTGGCTAATTCCCCATGGTGTATCGTCAGAAAGCCCACAATGCTTAATTTTACCTGCTTTAACACACGCATCTAAACCCTCTAAAATATCCAGCATATCTGCGGTGTGTTGTTTTGCATCGACCTCGGTAAACTTGAGCATACCTGGCCATTGCCTTGCAAAATGTGGGGTGCGGCGGTTTGGCCAATGTAATTGGTATAAGTCAATATAGTCGGTTTGTAAGCGCTTTAGAGACTGATCAACGGCGTCAATAACAGCTTGGCGAGTAATATCACCGCCATCACGGATCCATGAAAGTCCATTACCGGCAATTTTAGTTGCAATAACAATGTCTTTTCGTTTTTGTGGATTACGAGCGACCCAATCCCCTATAATTTCCTCTGTTTTACCATAGGTGTCGGGCGTGGGCGGTACCGCGTACATTTCTGCCGTATCAATAAAGTTAACACCACGTTCAAGGGCATAGGCTATTTGCTCATCAGCATCGCGCTGGGTATTTTGTACTCCCCAGGTCATGCTACCTAAACAGACTCTCGAAACACTAACTCCACTACTACCTAATTGACTATATTGCATTACTAATCCTAATTATTCGTTTTCAGAGTTTGCTTTTAAAGCCGATAACAAAGGTTCTGTTATCGTCGCTTTTTGCCCTGTTTTAAAGTCAAACATCACCACTTTCGACATGCCGGTAGTGGTTATTGCATTTTGCGCATGACTAAATACACTGTAATTCATTACAAACCGGTCAGATTTTATATCACTAATAGTAATACCTACGCTTAATGTGTCAGGAAACGTCACAGGGCGTTTGTAACGAATATTATTTTCACTGATCACAGGGCCTGTGGCTTTAGCATTGATAGTATCAAATAAATTTAATTTATTTAAAAAATCGATTCTGGCTATTTCAAAATAACGAAGGTAAACACAGTTATTAACATGCTGTAGGGCATCCATATCGCCCCACGCTACAGTAATATCGGTATGAATAGGATGTTGTTGTTTAAACGTTTCCATGTATTTATAGCTCTTAGTTTTAAAGTATTTAGATTAGCAACATGGTCGGATGAGCTCAAGGGAATTATAGCGGGCAAAAAATTCGAGAGTTAAATTGTACCTCTTTGAATTCATGACTATAGTAACTATTAACACACAAGGAGAGAACTATGCAGAATATAATTAATTGGTTATTGGCATGCACTGTTTTTATAGCTTCGTTCACTTGTTACGCTATGGGTAATGAGGCAGGAGCAATTATTTTGATTTTATTAGGCTTCTGTTTAGAAGTACTATTTTGGATGTATTGCTTTAATAAGCCCAAAAAAAATAGGCGCTCTTTTTAGATAACAACATGCTTGCTAATTAATAGCGATTCCACAATAATGGCTGTATAAATAAACAGTTGTTATTGTGTGATGAAAAAGTTTATTCATATAGACATGGACTGCTTCTATGCAGCCGTTGAAATGCGCGACAACCCTAAGCTTGCAAGCGTACCGCTGGCCATTGGCGGTAATAGTCGCCGAGGAGTGCTCTCTACCGCTAATTACATTGCCAGAGAATATGGTGTGCGCTCTGCTATGTCTAACTATCATGCCAAACAGCTTTGCCCCGATTTAGTTATTGTGCCCGGAAGAATGGCTGTTTATAAACAAGTATCAACCCAAATTCGCACTATATTTAACCGCTATACAGACCTAGTAGAACCTCTTTCACTTGATGAAGCATACCTGGATGTGACCGACAGTACTGCATTTAAAGGCAGTGCAACGTTAATTGCTGAGCAGATCCGCGCTGATATTTTTAATACCACTGGGCTGACCGCCTCTGCGGGGATTGCGCCAATTAAATTTATAGCCAAAATTGCTAGTGATGAAAATAAGCCCAATGGCCAATTTGTGGTATTGCCTGAGCAAGTTGACTCGTTTTTAGCCCAATTACCACTAGGTAAAATTCCAGGCGTGGGTAAAGTAACCTTGGAGAAGCTTAATTTAAAAGGATTATACACGGGCCAAGATGTCCGAGAAAAAGGTGCTAATTGGATGCAGCAACATGTGGGGAATTTTGGTGTATCGTTATATCAAAAATGTATGGGGGAGCATATAGGGCGGGTTTCAACTGAGCGGGTTCGTAAGTCATTGAGCGTGGAGCATACTTATGAATACAACAAAAACAGCCTTGATGAGTGCCTTGAACAATTACCGCAACTGTTAGATGAGCTCACTGTTAGGCTAAATAAGCAGCAGTTGCAAAATAAAATTAATAAGTTAAGTGTTAAAGTTAAATTTGCTAATTTTGTTGTGACCTCAGCAGATCAAGCGAATCATCAATTAAACACGGCTATTTTTAAAGAGTTACTCGCCAAAGCCTATCAACGTGGATTACAGCAACCCGTGCGCTTATTAGGAATTGGTGTTGGTATTAAAAATCAACCAGAGCATAATTTACAGCTCAGTATTCTTGATGTGTAAAACTTGTAACACCAAGTTGCCAGTAAATATGCAGAATATCGCAGTTCACTGGTTATAAATTGCTAAATAAATAATAATAGGGACTACGTTTTCTAACAGGATCTTTTTTTTATGGCATATCCAAAAGCAGTGCTGGCTCAGCCAGTAAGTGCAAGCCTAGATTGTACATCACACGATGCACTTATTATTATCAGTGATGACTTTTCTCATTTACCAAATACGCCTCTGCGTGATGCAATTTTAAATCAAGCCCAAGTAGACTCACGTATAGGCAATCAAGTTACCTTATTAGTTATTGCCGGTAAACGTGTGGTATTAGCACCAACTGGCCCTTTAAATAGAGACTATGACGATGTACGTCGTTATTTTGATGCGGCTAAATTAGCCATCAATGAAGCAAAAGCGTCGGGCAGTGTAAGCCCCGCAATTTACTTACCCGCTTTAAATATCGATAGTCGTTATCAACATGCTCTAGAAGTGGCCTATTTAGGCGCATGCCAAGCATTATGGCAGCCTTTGGAAGCGCGTGAATTTCATGGTCAAGGTATTGAACCCATTACTCAAATCGGTTTAATTGATGCCAATGAACAAACGATTAAAGCAGTCAATGCGTTAGCCGCTGGTCAATATGCTGCACGTGATTTATGTGGTACTGAGCCTGAGCGTATGGCACCACCACGCTTTGCTGATTACTGTAGTGAGCTATTTAACAATAGCGCAGTGAGCGTTGATGTAATTGACGATTTAGCTGCTATTGATAAGCACTATCCGATGCTAAGCACTGTTGCTCGTGCGTCTTATGCGGTAGAGCGTCATCATCCACGCGTTGTTAAACTTGAATATGTACCAGAGGGTGAAGTAACACGCACACTGATGTTTGTTGGTAAAGGCTTAGTTTATGACACAGGTGGTGCAGATTTGAAAGTGGGCGGCTATATGGCGGGCATGAGCCGTGATAAAGGCGGTGCGGCTTCTGTTGCTGGATTTATGAAAGCAGTTGCTGATTACCAGCCTAAAGGCGTCAAAGTGATTGCCTTTTTAGCGGTGGTACGTAACTCAATTGGTTCAGATTGTTTTGTTCCTGATGAAATCATTACCAGCCGTGAAGGTGTACGAGTGCGCATTGGTAACACTGATGCCGAAGGGCGTCTAGCGATGGGGGATTTACTTAGCGAAATGAAAGATTTGGCTAAAAACGAAATAAACCCAACGCTGTTTACTGTGGCTACTTTAACAGGGCATGCTGCACGCGCGATGGGGCCATATGGTGCTTATGTAGAAAATGGGCCAGCACGTAGTGCTAATATTTCACGTCAATTAGCTGATTGTGGTGATTTATGGGCTGACGGTGCAGAAGTATCCCGTTCACGTCGTGAAGATTATGACTTTATAAAGCCACGTACTTTAGCCGATGACGTACTCTCTAGTAATAATGCAGCTTCTGCTGTTACAGCACGCGGACACCAATTTCCTATGGCATTTTTAGCTGTTGTAGGCGGGTTAGATAAGCATGGTAATGAGTCTACTTTACCACTTCCTTATGTGCATATGGATATTGCAGGTAGTGGCGTTGAAGGCGGTGACTGGCAACATGGCAAACCAACGGCAGCATCAGTAAGCAGTTTATTTGCCCACTACTGTTTATAATTCTCTATATAAATATGTCTAAAAAGCCCTGAAAATCAGGGCTTTTTAATTGAGTTAACTAAGCTTAAAGCGCGATACCACGCTTGATAACTCAACACTACTTTGTTTCAGTTTGTCGCTAGCACGGGTTAAATCATTGGTGTTACCCAGTGATTGCTCAGTTGATTGCGAGAGGTCGTTAATTCTCAAATTCACCTCATCTGCGGCCGATGTTTGCTGCTCTGTTGCTCTTGCAATTTGGCCGTTCATATCGGTGATCACCGATACCAATCTGTCTATTTCATCAAGCGAGGTATTGGCAGCAGAAGCTTGCTCAACGGTTGAGATAGAAATTTCTTGGCTAGATTTTACCGCTTCAACCGCAGCTTTAGCGCCTTCTTGCAGTTTAGCTATCATGGCTTGAATTTCATCGGTACTTTTACCTGTTCGGCTGGCCAGCGTTCTCACTTCATCGGCTACAACGGCAAAGCCTCTACCATGCTCACCTGCTCGCGCTGCTTCAATTGCAGCATTTAACGCCAGTAGATTAGTTTGTTCTGCAATACTGCGAATTACATCAAGTACCGAGCCTATGTTATTACTTTCTTGAGCAAGATCAGCGGTAACTTTACTTACGGTTTCTATGTTAGTAGAAAGGGCTTCAATAGCTGTAATTGTTTTCGACACCACGCTTTTACCACTTGATGCATTACTTGCCGCTTCATTTGCGGCTTGTTCGGCGGCTTCGGCATTACGGCTAACATCATGAATTTGATGGGTCATTTGCTCCATAGCTGCAGCCACTTGAGTTGAGCTGTCGTTTTGTAACTCGATAAATGATTGGCTGGTTTTACTCGAGTCATCGACGGTATGAGCATGGTCGTTTACATCGTTTGCACTTTTGGCTACCAGTACTAAAGACTCTCTAATTTTAGAGACAAATAAGTTAAATGATTGCGAAAGTTGAGATATTTCATCATTACCATTTTCGTTCAGAGTACGGGTTAAATCTCCCTCACCTTGAGAGATGTCTTTCATCATCTGGGCGGCTAAACGGGTAGGGGTTAAAATACTACGACCAATAAAGTAACTAAATAACACCACCACAATAATCATAATAACTACATTAATAATGATAATAGTGCGCTGCTGCGAAAAGGCACTGTCTATAGTATCAAGGTACACGCCTGAGCCGATTATCCATTGCCATTGATCAAAACCTTTCACAAACGCAATTTTGTCTACGGGGTTGTCGTTACCTGGTTTTGGCCATTTATAAGGCACATAACCTTCGCCGGATTTTTTAACAACGCTAACCATCTCAACAAATAGCGGGGTTCCATCAGGGTCTTTGTTATTAGTTAAATCTTTTCCCTCAAGAGCTGGTTTAATTGGGTGCATTACCATGGCAGGCTGATAATCGTTTATCCAAAAATAGTTCGTATCATCGTAGCGCAATGAGCGGATTGAGGCGATTGCTTGAGATTGTGCCTGTTGGCGAGTGAGTGTTTGGTTTTGTTCAAGAGCTGCATAGTGCTTAATAGTGCTATATGCAGTTTCTACCACATTTTTAGTTTTAAGGTATTGCTCTTTTTTGAGCGCTTGGTATTGATTACTCAAACTCGAAATACTCAATACAATTAAACCCAATATTACAATCCCTACTAAAATGGCTAGACGTTGAAATATAGTAAAACGACGGAGGTTTGGCATAAATATGTTCCTGTATCAGAGCATTATTTTTCTTCAATAAGCATAGTTAAAATATAGGCTAAGAGAGCTTTATTTTCATAATATTGTATTTCTTATATTTCTAATATTTCTAATATTTCTTATATTTCTTATATTTCTTATATTTCGTTTTAGCGGTTAGTTTAAATACAATAAAAGTTGGACGCTGAAGCTTAGACTTTTAGTTACCCGTGCTTAAGATGGATTTAATTATTGTGTGTTGACGTTTTAATATATCTTATTAGCATAAAAAAAGGCTGATACTTGTATCAGCCTTTAGTCGAATGATTAACCTAACTCTAGTTAGTTTGTATTAAAGTTACGGTTAAAGAAGTTAGTAATAGTTTGATGTAAGTGAGTCTGCACTTGTTTACCGCGAAGGCTATGCTTTGAGCCTGGGTAAGTCATCATTTCAAACTGTTGATTGTTATCTTGCAGCTGTTTAAACAATTTAGTTGCATGGGTAAACAACACGTTGTCATCGGCCATACCATGGTAAATCATGAGTGGGCCTTTTAAGCCTTCAGCATATGGGAAAACAGCACTGTCGGTATAACCTTGTGCATTCGTATCAGGGTGACCCAAATAGCGCTCGGTGTAGTGAGTGTCGTACAAGGCCCAGTCAGTTACAGGTGCGCCTGAAACACCAGCACTAAAGTAGTCGCCTGCTTTAAACATGGTCATTAGCGCCATATAACCACCATAGCTGTGGCCGTATATACCAATGCGTGCAGGGTCTACGTAGTCAAGGGTACGTAAAAACTCAACGCCTTTAATCTGATCAGCTACTTCAACAACACCTAACTTTTTATATATTGCATCTTCAAACTTTTTACCACGATTGTAAGAGCCACGGTTATCTAGTTGAAAAATAACATAACCTTGTTGCGCCATATATTGAAAATATAAGTTTTTACTACGCCAGCTATTAGTGACTCGTTGAGCATGAGGGCCGCCGTACACGTTAACAATAACCGGATGCTTTTTACCTTTAGCCATGTTTGCTGGTTTAAATAAACGGTAATGCATAACTTGGCCGTCTTCAGCGGTAATGGTGCCGTACTCAGGCTGTGCTAAATCAGTCAAAAAGGGAGTGAGTGGATGTGAGTCATCTAGTTTGTTTTCTTCAAGCCACGTAATAAATTCACCATTAATTTTGCGTAGTGCTGCTGAATTTGGTTTGTTGACCGATGAGCTGGTATCAATAAAGGTTTTATTATCTTTTGCCAGTACGACATTGTGATATTGGCCTTTTTCAGTAATACGTTTAATTGCTCCTTTTTTAAATAAAGGCGCGCTGTATAAATGGCTCTCTAGCGCAGTATCTTTACGCGCTGCAAAGTAAACCATACCATTTTTTTCATCTACCCCTTTTAAGCTATCAACAACCCAGTCACCAGCGGTTATTTGACGAATAAGTTGGCCATTATTTCGATACAAATAAAGGTGCTTAAAGCCATCACGCTCTGAAGCCCACACAAAATGCTTTTTGTCTTTTAAGAACTCAAGGTCAAAATGTAGGTTTATCCAGGTATCGCTTTTTTCAGTTAATGCGACGGTTTGCTGTTTTGTTTTACTGTTGTAAAAGCGTAACTCTAAATTGTGCTGAGAGCGATTTTGCCACTGGTAAGACAGGGTGTTACTGTCGTTTAGCCATTTAGCACGTGCGATATAAATGTCTTTATCTTTACCTAAATCAATCCAGTCAACAGCTTGGTCATTAAGTTTCACAACACCAAGTTGAATTTCAACATTGTTGGTGCCAGTAAATGGGTAGCGCTGATTAAATAGCTTTACTTCATCTGCATAAATTTCGTTACGAATCGCTTCCTGAACAGGGCTTTCATCAACGCGAGTAAAGGCGATTTTAGATTCATCATTTGCCCACCAATAACCGGTCATGCGACTCATTTCTTCTTGCGCCACAAATTCGGCCATGCCATTTTTAATAACGCCACCGCCATCTTTACTTAACTGAATTTCTTTGCCAGATGCCAGTTCTAGTGCGTAGAGGTTTTGCTCACGAATAAACGATACAAAATTCCCTTTTGGAGAAAAGCGCGCATCGGTTTCAAATGCTTCAGTGTTAGTCAGTTTTTTACTATTTTTTGTGTTTAAGTCGAAATAATAAAGGTCGCCATTTAGAGGAAATAGCAGTGCTTTACCATCTTTTGACCATTTATATTCAAGAATACCTTTACCAAAAATACGTTGGCGTTCACGGCGTGCTTTTTCTTCATCTGACAGGTTTTCTGGGCCTGAAAATAACTGCGCTGAATCAACAAGTAATCGATTGGTATTGTCTTTTAAATTATATTCCCATAAATCGTAGCGGTTATAGTCATCTGTTTTACCTTGTAAGTAGGTGACACGGCTGCCGTCGGGAGAAAATTTAAGTTGTACTGGAGACTTTCCCGCTAAGCTAGGATCATCAAATATACGCTCAAGCGTTAGCGGCTTTGCTTGGACGCTTAATGCGCCCGCCATCAGGGGGATTGCCAGTGAGAGGTGTTTTAGTTTTTTTAACACAGGATTGCCTTTACTTACATAAAATTATCCCCGATGGTAAAGCACAAGCGTGTGCAACTGCAACTAAATGCTATAAAGTGTGTAGTAAAATAACTAAGGATATCAACATGAGTGAAACCCCTTTTATCTTAGCCCCAGAGCTACAAAAAGATTGTATTGAGCTGGCTGATTGGCCATTGTGTAAAGTATTGTTATTGAATGACAGTCAATATCCATGGTTCATATTAGTTCCTAGAATAGCGGGTTTAAAAGAGATAATAGATTTAACCGAGCAGCAACAAATTACTTATTTACAAGAGTCGGCTAAGCTCAGTCATCTATTAATTGAGGTGTTTAATCCTGATAAGTTAAATGTTGCCGCGCTAGGTAATATGGTGCCGCAATTACACATTCATCATATAGCGCGCTTCAAAACAGATATTGCATGGCCTGCGCCTGTATGGGGCAAGTTTCCGAGTATCCCTTATACTAATGAGCAGATAGAGCAATTAAAAACGTATTTTTAAAATTAGAATGAGTTACTTTGAGGGGATAGTATGAAATTAATAAAACAACTTTGTGCCAGTATATTTATGGCAGCTATTGCTGTTTCAACCGTAATAGCGAGTGAGCAGCCAGTCGCTATAGATGTGGTAAATAACGCCAACATTAAAAACTTTGCAGCGCATAACAACGTGGTTTTTTCAGCAGCGCAACCGACTGATGAGCAGTTTAAGCAACTATCGCAAGCTAAGGTGAAGCACGTTATTAATTTACGTGCAGCAGATGAGCAAGACTGGGATGAAGGGGCATTAGTAAACTCTTTAGGAATGAATTACCACGCAATTGAGATTGCAGGTGCACAAGATGTTAACATCGATAATGCAAAACGATTAGCTAGCCTTTTAGAAGAACTTAAAGGTGAATCAGTGGTTGTTCATTGTGCGAGCAGTAATCGTGTTGGTGCGCTAATGGCTATTTCAGCCCACCAGCAAGGTGCTGATATTGAGTCTGCAATTGAAACAGGCAAGCAGTGGGGAATGGCAAGCCTAGAGCCGGTTGTTCGTAAAGTGATGAGTGATAAATAATCAGACAATAAAAAAGCGTTACAGTGTAACGCTTTTTTTATGTGAACTAATTTAGCTCATATTAATTAAGGCCAAGCACATCTTTGCCTTGTTTGAAGGTCACATCTACAGGGATGTTCGCTTTGCTTAACTTTTCTAAATCTTTAGCAAGCTCCGCTTTAATATCGCCATGAGTGGCAATAAGTTGATCTACTTTTTCGTAATCACCATCACCTTGCAGGGTTAAAATAAGGCGTGATAACTTTGCCATAGCATCGCCCATTTTATCCATGTTGATGCTGTAAAGTCCGTCTTCATTTTTAGAGAAGGCACCTTCTTGAGCAAAAAAGTTAAAGCGGATCATATTTGCTTTACCATGCGCACTTGAAGCACCAAAGCGCACTGAGCGGAAAATACCCGCCATAAAAGTGGTGTAGTAATCTTCTAATGTACCTTCGGTGATTTCACCTTTTTTAAGTAACTGTTCAACCATGTATAAACCAAGAATATCGGCTTTGCCTTCTTCTAAAGCGCTAGCGTGCTCTTGAAGTGATTGGCGAACAGTACCTTTACCCGTTAGGGTGTTTTTAATCCCTAAACCGTGAGCCACTTCATGGAACATGGTGTTAGCAAAGAATGCATCAAAGGTAATGTGTTTGCGTTGCTCAGGTACAATTAACTGCTCTGAGATAGGCACTAAAATTTTATCAAACTTCGCACGCATTGCGTTTTTAAGCTGTAAACGACGTGTGCCTTTTTCTAGTTGTACTTGTTCATCATTGGGTAAGTTAATCGCAATGGTTTTACTGCCTGCATTTGAATGCCCGGCATAGTACACAACATCGTAGGCATTTAGATCAGCATCTGAGCCCGGTACTTCTTGCTTGTACTTACTATCGACAGGTAAGCCTTTTTGCAGCTCAGGTAAAAAGGCTGCAAATTTCGCTAGGCGCTCGCTCCATTTTAAATCTTTAATAAGAACATATGATTCATAAGCTGCGCGGTAACCAAATAATTGATCTTCGTAGTTTTCAATCGGGCCAATAACCACATCGATAGGGTTATTTTTCATATCCATCCACGCAAAGTCAGAGGCTTGAAAATCATCATTTTGGATTGCGTCAGCTCGTAAGTTTAGGTAGTTGGCGAATTCTTTGTCGTCGGCTAGTTTGCTAGCCTCTCGAAGTAACTCAGCAGCTTGAGCAAGCTCTACTGCATACTCTTCTGAATAAGGTGTGCTGTATAAATTACCTAATTCATCACGCTTAATCAGTGAGTAAAGGCCTGTTTTATCTTTTACATCAGCGTTATTAAGCTCTTCTTTGGTGATGTCTGCTGGGTAAAAGCCTGCACCAAGCGGCTTTTCTTTATAGCCTGATAAGAATACTTCATCGCCGTTTAAGCGATCCCATGGGCCGTAGTTAATATCGGCAAACTGACGTACTTTTTCATCATCTAATTGTGCTAAAAAGTCTTGTTTATTTTTACCAAATGCTTGCTTCCAGAATAAATCATCCATAATTTTTGAAGCATCAATAAGCTTAGCAACCATGGCTTTTTGATTGTCAGATAAGTGCGATAAATCACTTTGTAAACTAAAGTCTGTGTAAATGTCTAAGCGTTGACGGTCAATATTAACAAGTGTTGGGCCTGAAGGCGCTGTTGAAGCCGCTGGCGTAGAGTTTTGTGCTGTGTTGCTTGAAGAAGGTGCTTGCTCTGAGCAGGCACTAAGAAAAACAGCGCCAGAGAGCAATATCGCTTGGCTAATTTTATTTAAGTTCATTATTTTGCCTATTTAAAAGTCAATTTTATAGCTGGTGTACTGTAAGTTAAGGTACTGAAAGCGTGTTAATCTGCCTTAGCATGTTCGCATTAAAGCAAAACACACTAGTAAATAGCAAGTATTAGACGTTAGAGCGCATAAATCAGGGGAGGAGGTGTAAATAATTGAATAATTATCTACACGTTTCTTTACTTTGGGTATATGTTTAGTACTACATTAGCATTGAAATAATTAATAATATAAGACCTGCCGTAAAGCGAAGTAGGTCATAAAGCAAAGGGATAATTTATGTCTACAGAAAATGCCTTACTCACTATTTTGGTTGATAGAATTAACAACGACACACTGGTGTTACCTACATTACCTGAAGTGGCGATTAAGGTTCGTCAAGCCGCTGACAACCCAGATGTAAATTTGATGCAAATGTCAGATGCAATAGCGCATGACCCTGCATTGTCTGCACGTATGATCAAAGTAGCAAATAGTGCCATTATGGGGCGTGCTGTAAAGGTGTCTAATTTACATCAAGCGGTGACACGTATAGGGCTCAGACAAATAAAAAATATAGCCACGGCAATGGCAATGGAGCAGCTGTTTGTATCCAACAATGAGCTAATAAAGGGCTATATGGGCAAAGCGTGGCATAAAACGCTGCATGTTGCTTCGCATTCTATTTCACTGATGGAATTTTACTTAAAAAGAAATACCCATACCTCGCTTAACCGTGATGCCATTACTTTAGCTTCATTGGTTTATAATATTGGGGTATTACCAATTTTGACTGAGGCTGAGCGACACCCTGAAGTATTTGCTAATCCGAGCTTTTTAGCGCATGCAATTCAACGCTTAAGCGGTAAAATTGGCGGCTCAATTATGAAAGCATGGGAATTCCCAGATGTGTTTGTAGAAGTTGCACAACATTGGGCCGATGTTAACTATCGCTCGACTGAGGTTAGCTATATCGATTTTATTCGTATCGGCGCAATCCTTGAAGGCACTTTACAAGTATCAGATAAATCTGCGGCGCTACAAACCTACATTGATAAAGGCATTATTCCTTCTTTAGAAATGTTAGAGAGTGGGGAATACTTGCACATGGTTGAAGACGTAAAAGAAATGTTTAGCTAAAATTTTGAATAATAAAAAGCACGATTAGTATCGTGCTTTTTATTTGTGATGCTATTTAATAAAGCTTTACGCTAAATCGTCGGCATCACCTAAGCCTTGAGTAAGCTCTTCAAGAAGCTGCTTTATTTCCTCAGATGCAAGAATGAAATCTGCGTCTAGCTTAACCGCCATATCTTCTTTTGGAATATCTGCATTTTCTTCTTTAAGTGTTTCACTGTAGCTTAAACGTTTAATTGAACCATCGTTTTGTAGCATAAACTTAACGCGCTCTTGCCAATCAAGGGCAAGCTTAGTCACGCGTTTACCACTTTCAAGGTGCGATTTCACTTCGTCACACGATAAGTCATGGCCTTTAAGCTTAACTTGGGCACCACTGTCATCCGCTTCTTCAAGTTCAGCATCTGAGCCAATCGCAAAGCCCTCAGGTGTACTAAAGTTAGTAAGCCAGTCAGTTAAAAATACATCTAAATCATAGTTAGCAAACGCAGGAACAACCGGTAACGTGCCTAACGATTTACGTAATAACGCCAAAAGTTCTTCAGCTTTATTAAAGCTTGCACTATTAACTACAACCCAACCATTTTCTTGGTCTATGAACGCAAACTGTAGGCTCGACTTTTTAAATGCTTGTGGCAGTAGCGTGTGTAAGATGTTTTCTTTTAATTCATCTTTTTCTTTTTTCTTTACAGGGCGATTTTCTTCGGCTTCAATCTGATCTACTTTTTCAGCGACAAGCTCATTTATTACAGACGCGGGTAACACTTTCTCTTCACGCTTGGCACACACTAAAATACTTTTTTGTGAGAAGTGAGACAGCGTTTCACCATGCTTACCAAATGCTTTTGTCCAGCCAAATGTTGCCAACTCTTGGCCAGTGCAGGGACGAAATAGATCTTGTTCTAACGCCTTATCAAAGTCTTCTTGAGTGTACGAAACGTCTTGTTTAAAGCGATAGCATATAAGGTTACTAAACCACATAGGGAAATGATCCATTTAAAAAATTTGTGCAATCATAGCAATAAAAGCCGCTTCTAGAAACGGCTGATTTTACTTAGTCGAGTTTAAAAAGTGGCAGGGGGGATGACATGTTTTTAGGGAACGAAATTCGGTAATGTAATCCTTGGTTAGGTTCGCTACTGACTTCAATTTTGCCATTGAGTGTTTGTTTTACAAGGTTAAAAATAATGTGAGCACCTAAGCCACTGCCACCTTCATCACGTTTTGTGGTAAAGAATGGGTCAAATAAACGCTTAAGTTGAGCTGGTTTCAAACCGATACCATTATCTTGGTAATTAATAACTAAGTCGTTTTCATCGGTGTTTACATCTATGGTAATTTGGCCGCTGTTTATATTTTCAAAGCCATGCACTAATGAATTCATAATTAAGTTAGTAAATATTTGGCTGATCACCCCTGCTGGTAAATTAATAATTAAATCATCCGGGCAATGTAGGCGAATGCTATGGGATGTTTTTTTAATCTGTGGATGTAAAGAACGTATAACTTCATTGATGTAATCCTTAAAGTTAATGGTTCTTAACGCCTCACTGGCTTGATCTACTGCAATTTGTTTAAAGCTAGTGATCAAGTCTGATGCACGCTCTAAATTGTGAGAGAGTAGTTGAGCGCTTTGTGCTGCATCATTAATAAATCCTTCCAATGCAGAGGAAGACAGTGATTTATTCTTAAATGCGGTTTCTATTTCAGTTAAGCGCTCTTGCAAAAATGAAGTAGCAGTTACGCCAATACCAATAGGGGTATTAATTTCATGAGTGATACCCGCTACTAAACCGCCTAATACCGCCATTTTTTCTGAGCCAACCAGTTGCTCTTGCGCAAAGCTTAGTTCATCGAGCGAGTTCTGTAGCTGAGTTTGCTTACTTAGCAGTTCTTGCTCAGTTTGCTTTCGTAAGTCAACTTCTTCAGTTAATACCGCTTTTTGGCGCTCGAGTTCATATTTTTGTTGCTGTAAATCGATCATTGCTTGGCTTAAGTTTGATGTTTTACGCGCAACATCTTGTTCAAGCTGCAAATTTTGTTGATCTAGTTTTTGATTACTTTCGATTAGGTCATGCTGAGTTTGTTTTAACTCTTTTTTATACTCAACAACTTTAGAAATCAGATTGTTAAAAGAGCGCTCCATTACCTTTAGCTCGTTATTTTCATCGGTAACGACTTTAACGTGCTGGCCATCGAGCTCTTCTAATTCAAGGTATTCAATTTGCTCAGTGAGTTGTGTGAGCGGCTCGGTTAGTAGCTTTCTAAATGCGATCAAAAATAAGATGATTAAAAAGGTGGTTTTAATCATGGCGTTGCCAATTAAAAAGTAAATAGAGAGCATAATGCGGCTGAAAATTACGTCCCGGCTAGAAAATAAAGTCACATCGCCCACTTGGGTGGCACGGCCTGAAAACTCAAAAATAAGCGGAAATGTATAGCCAAATAAACCAGCCTTGGTGTCTTCTACAATCACATCTTCTTGAACAAGCTGCTGGCTGTATAGGTTGTGAATGTTTAACGCTCGGCCTAGTTGCGAAATAATAGCGCCATTATCATCACGAATAATAACCCCTTCAACCATAGGAATATCAAGCAACCCCTCTGCAGTTGTGGTGGTTTGCTTTATATTTAGCTCCCAAATTGCTCGGGTTAGACTTCTACCAAATGTTTTTTGTAGTGTGCCGAGCTCATCGCGTATGTAATCTTTGGTATTAACATACTCTGCGAAGATTTGTCCGCAGGTCACCACAAAAGTCAGTATAAAATAAACTGATAAAACCCGTGTGAGTAACTTTGTTGAAAGACTTTTTTGCGGCATGAGGGACTTGTATTTCCTTTAATTATTCATCTATTGGTGTACGCTTATAAACATTAGTTAATAAATCATTAAAAATAAACATATATTTTATTATATTGTTATTTTGCGCTCTTAAATAAGCATTACCCTGTAAACTTAACAATTGTACTCCTATCCAAGTGTAGTGTGTTTAGCTAGTTTGTTTGTAAATTAGGAGGGGGATTTTGCTAATTTGTATTGTGCACTCATGCATTTTATTGATAACGTTAATAAAAGCTATAGTAAATAACCTGCTCGCTACTTATATTGGTTATATTTTTGACTTTTTACTGACTGAGCAAGTAAATTAATTTTAAAGTGGGTTTAGGTGTTTTATATGAGTTTAATTAAATAGTCATTATGGTGCGTTTTTCTATTTTAGTCTGTGATGACTCAACCGTTGCCCGTAAGCAAGTGATCCGTTGTTTAAACGAGTGCATTGATGCCGATATTCAACAGGCTACAAACGGTAAAGAGGCCTTGGAGCAATTGCATCATGGGCAGTTTGATCTTGTGTGTCTTGATTTAACCATGCCTGAGGTTGATGGCATTGCAGTGCTTGAGCAAGTTAAAGCAAATAAAATAGAATCTTATGTATTGGTAATTTCTGCTGACATTCAACAAAAAATGCGAGAGCGAGTAGCGCAACTTGGCGCAATTGATTTTATTCATAAACCGATTAATAAAACACAACTTAACGAAGTTTTGCATAAGTTTGGCATTTATTAATAAAATTCATGATGAAAAAGACTGTTTTATCTTCTAATTTAGGGTTGACAGAATAGCCTTTGTTGAGGCAGTCTTAAGCTTATGAAAACATTTAGTCTTGTAACGACCATTATTATTACAACCACCATTCTTACTGGATAGTGGCATAGGTCGGTGCAACAAATTTAAAGGCCTGTGTTCACTTAGAACACAGGCCTTTTTTCGTTTTATGGAATGAGGAAACATAAAAATGCGTGTTTTAAAATTTGGCGGCTCATCGCTCGCTGACTTTGCCTGCTTAGAGCAAGTAGCTGCTCTAGCTAAGGCACAATTAAAAGATGAAATGTTACTGGTGCTTTCAGCGCCTGGCGGTATGACAGATTCGCTTGTTGCGTTGGCTAGTGCTGCAGAGCAGGGGCAGGATTTCAACCCGTTGTGGGATGCACTTGTTACCCGCTGCAATGCTTTAAAAGCGGCTGTAGAGGAAAGACAAGGAACAGTTCAAAACTGGCCGGACTTTAACGAATTGAAAAATAAGCTTGATGGGGTTGCACTAATTAAGTGTTGCCCAGATAAAATCAGGGCTTTTATTATTAGCTTTGGTGAACGTGTTAGCGTATCGCTAATGCAAAGCCTACTAGCCGATCATAACGCGCATTATTTACAAGCAACAGACTGTATTGTTTCAACGGGTGGACACATAGACGCTGAAGCCGATTTAGTCGCCAGTAAAGCCCGCTTTCAAGCGGTACTAAAAGAGTCGCCAGCAACGGTTTACATTATGCCTGGCTTTACTGCAAGTAATGATAAAGGTGAGCTCACAACACTTGGTCGAAATGGCTCTGATTATTCAGCGGCGATTGCTGCAGCGTGTTTAGAGGCGCAAGTGTGCCAAATATGGACTGACGTTGATGGTGTATACAGCGCCGATCCGCGTTATATCAAAAAAGCCACTAAGGTTGATTTCCTATCTTACAAAGAGGCGATGGAGCTTTCTTATTTTGGCGCTAAAGTGTTGCACCCTAAAACTATCCTACCCTGTGCAAAAGCTGGAGTGCCATGCGAAATTAAAAACACTCATAACCCAGATGCGCAAGGCTCACTAATTAGTAACGATACGGTATCTGATGAACCAGTAAAAGCACTCTCAAGCCTACAAAACTTAGCTATGTTGACCGTTTCGGGCCCTGGTATGAAGGGCAAAGTGGGCATGGCATCGAAAGTATTTAATGCATTAGCGCATGATAACGTGTCAATCGTCCTGATCACTCAATCATCATGTGAATTTAGCATCAGTTTTTGTGTTCATGAAAGTGATTTAAATCTAGCGTTGAATGCGTTGCAAGTGGCCTTTGACTTAGAGTCAAAAGCAGGCTTAATTGAGCCGGTAAATGTGCAACGTAATTTAGCAATTGTAACGCTAGTGGGCGATAACATGCGCGCACATAAAGGCTTAGCTGCTAAGTTTTTTGCATCGCTTGCTCAAGCACAAGTAAACATTGTTGCCATAGCGCAAGATTCAACTGAAAGCGCTATTTCTGCGGTTATTGATGGTGAGTTGTGTAATGACGCGGTTAAAATCTGTCATGAAAACTTTTTCACTCATGTGCCTTCAATCGATGTGTTTTTATTGGGATGTGGCTTAGTCGGTCAAGAGCTAATAAACCAGCTTGAACGTCAACAAGCATGGCTTGAAAAGCGTAATATTAAATTAAACCTATACGGTGTGGCTAATTCTCGTCAATTACACCTTGATGGTGAAGGCATTGCTTTTGATGATTGGCAACAAAAACTAACGCAATCAGAGCAAGCATTTGATTTAAAATTAGTAGAACAGTTTGTTAAGCAAAATCACTTGGTTAACCCTGTGCTAGTTGATTGTACTTCATCAGATGCCTTGGCTTCGCAATACGTCGATTTTTTAAATGCGGGTTTCCACGTTGTGGCCGCTAACAAAAAAGCGACGACTAGTTCATATACTTATTACCAAGACTTAATTGCAGCAACGCATAAAAATAACCGTAAGTTTTTATACGAAACTAACGTAGGTGCGGGTTTGCCTGTAATTGATAACTTGCAATCACTCTTTGGTGCTGGCGATGAATTACTTGAATTTAGTGGTATTTTATCTGGCTCACTTTCGTACATGTTTGGTGCCCTTGAAGATGGTTTATCACTCTCTGAAGCAACAATTAAAGCGAAAGAAAGTGGCTTTACTGAACCCGATCCTCGCGATGACTTATCGGGGACTGACGTTGCACGTAAACTGCTCATTATTGCCCGCGAGTCAGGTATGAAATTGGAGCTTAGTGACATAGAAGTGGAGTCGGTATTACCACAAGGCTTCGCCCAAGGTGACAATGTTGATGAGTTTATGACAAAGCTACCAAGTCTGGATGCTGACTTTAACGACCGTATTCAAAGTGCAGCGAGTGAAGGTAAAGTACTTCGCTATGTAGGCACAATTAAAAATGGACACTGTAAAGTAGGTATTGAAGCGGTAGATTCATCACACGCATTAAGTGTAATTCGTGATGGTGAAAATGCGCTGGCTATTTTAAGCCAATACTACCAACCACGTCCGTTCGTTATCCGTGGTTATGGTGCAGGCTCCGCAGTAACGGCTGCCGGCGTATTTGCAGACATCTTAAAAACATTATCTCGCTAGGAGTCGGTTATGATTGAAGTTTATGCGCCAGCCTCCATTGGTAACTTTACGGTTGGTTTTGACTCCCTCGGTGCGGCGTTAGCCCCAATTGATGGCAGCTTGCTGGGGGATGTGGTTACTATTTGTGAAGCGCCTAGTGATGAGTTTATTTGTAGTGGCGAATACGCTCATAAGCTCCCAAGCGATGCGAAGGAAAACTTAGCGTATCAATGTTTAGTGCATTTTCGTAAACATGTAGCGCCGAATATGCCAGCCGTAAAATTAGAATTGAAAAAAAATCTGCCTATAGGTTCTGGGTTGGGCTCAAGTGCTTGCTCTGTTGTGGCAGCATTTGTAGCGCTGGATAAGTTTGCTCAAACCAATTTAAGTCAAGTTGAGTTAATAGAGCTAATGGCCGATTTTGAGGGTTTGGTAAGCGGTGGACGTCATTATGACAATATCACTCCTTGTTACCTTGGTGGCTTACAATTAACGGGTGATTTAATTCCTGATAAATCTATTGCTTTACCTGTCGATGAAAACTGGTATTACGTTGCCGCATTTCCAGGCTTTTCGCTCAATACCGCAAAAGCGCGCTCTGTTTTACCAAAAGAGCTTAGTATGCATGCGGGGGTTGAGTTTGCGCAGCGTTTATCGGCGTTTAGTAGCTTACTGTTAACAGAGCGTTTTGATGATGCATTAAGCATTATGAAAGACGAAATAGCAGAGCCATACCGTGCGCCACTTATAAGCGGCTTTAGTGATGCCAAAGCAAGCTTACCAGCACTGGGTGCTGAAGTTGTGAGTATTTCAGGCGCAGGGCCGACCTTGTTTAGTGTATGTAAAACGCTTGAAGCGGCAGAGCAATGCGCGCAGTGGCTAGAGGAAAACTACATCAACGAGCAAGGTTTTTGCCATATTTGTAAATTAGATAACGACGGCACGCGTCAATTAAATGTTTTATAGGATCAAGAGTCATGCAATTACATAATTTAAAAGAATATTCACAAAAAGTGTCGTTTGTTGAAGCTGTAAAAACAGGACTAGGGCGTAATCAAGGGGTGTTTTTCCCAGAGTCATTAGCGCCGCTTAGCGATATTGATGCGTTACTCGATATGGATTTTGTTACTCGAAGTAGCAAAATTCTCTCTCACCTTATTGGTGACGAGCTACCAAGTGATACTGTTGCCCAGATGGTTAAGAATGCGTTTAACTTTCCGGTTAAGCTGGTGGAAGTTGAAGACAATACCTATTGCTTAGAGTTATTCCATGGCCCAACACTGGCATTTAAAGATTTTGGTGGCCGCTTTATGGCAGAGTGTTTGGCACAGTTTAACCACGGCGAAAAAGTGACAATATTAACTGCAACATCGGGTGATACCGGGGCTGCCGTAGCGCATGCTTTTTATAACAAACCAAATATTGATGTGGTTATTTTATACCCTAAAGGCAAAATTTCACTCGCTCAGCAAAAGTTATTTACAACGCTTGGTGACAACATTCACTGTTATGCGATTGAGGGGAGTTTTGATGATTGCCAAGAGTTGGTTAAAAAATCATTTTTAGATGAAGAGCTAAAATCGAAATTAGGTTTAAACTCAGCAAATTCAATTAACATTAGCCGTTTAGTCGCGCAGGTGTGTTATTACTTTGAAGCCATTGCACAGCTGCCAAAAGAAAAGCGTGCTACAGCGCATATTTCAGTACCCAGTGGTAACTTTGGTAATGTGTGTGCGGCTATGATTGGTGCTGTGATTGGTATGCCAGTAGGTAAACTAAGCGCGACTACAAACCAAAACGACACAGTACCGCGCTTTATGCTTGATAAAAATTGGACGCCTAATGCGACAATTGAATCGCTTTCAAATGCAATGGATGTGAGTAAACCTAATAACTGGCCTCGTGTGCAATCAATGTTAGATAATAATTGGTTTAGTTATGATAACTTTTATTCGGTGAGTGTTGATGAGCAGCAAACACAAACAGTGATGAAAAAAATTCAACAGCTTGGCTATATTGCAGAGCCTCACACCGCAATTGCTTACCAAGGTCTTGTAGAAAATAAGGCGGCAGATGCTGTGGGGATTTTTTTAGCGACTGCGCATCCGGCCAAATTTAAAGACAGCGTTGAGGATATCCTTAATGTTGAATTAGATATGCCAAAGCCGTTAGCTGATGCATTAGCAAAACCGTGTTTAGCCATTGATATGCACAATGATTACGACGATTTACGCAGCGAGCTATTTGCTAAGCTAGGTTAAAATAACACATTAAGAAAAGCGGCTCATGCCGCTTTTTTTGTTTGTTTATACATCGCTTTAGATATAACGCATAAGCTAAATAAATGTAATAAATCAAATTCATTTAAAATTGTTATTAGTTTATAAAAAAATATCATCATCAAAATGCTGTGAAATAGTTTCAATCCCTGTTTAAATATCCTCAACTTAAGAGCGTAGGCAAAGAGTCGTTTTAAGCGTACAATAAAGCCTGTAAAAAATACCCATACACGTTGCCCAGGAGACCCCAATGTTAGAACGTAGCATGAATATTTCGGACTTTGATCCAGAGTTATTTGACGCGATGAGCAAAGAAACATCACGTCAAGAAGAGCACATTGAGTTAATTGCATCTGAAAACTACTGTAGCCCACGCGTACTAGAAGCGCAGGGTTCTCAACTTACTAACAAATATGCTGAAGGCTACCCGGGCAAACGTTACTACGGTGGCTGTGAGCACGTTGATGTGGTTGAGCAGTTAGCGATTGACCGCGCAAATGAATTATTTGGTACAGATTACGCAAACGTGCAACCACATGCGGGTTCACAAGCGAATGCCGCTGTTTTCCAAGCACTATTAAGCCCACTTGATACTGTTTTAGGTATGAGCCTAGCGCACGGTGGTCACTTAACACACGGCTCACACGTAAACTTCTCAGGTAAAACATACAACGCAATTCAGTATGGCCTTAACGAAGAAACTGGCGAAATTGATTACGCACAAGTTGAAGCGTTAGCACTTGAGCACAAACCAAAAATGATCATTGCTGGTTTTTCTGCATACTCAGGTATTGTTGATTGGGCTAAATTCCGTGAAATTGCAGACAAAGTAGGCGCATACTTATTTGTTGATATGGCGCACGTTGCAGGTTTAATTGCTGCGGGTGTTTACCCAAGCCCTGTGCCATTTGCTCACGTTGTAACAACCACAACACACAAAACATTAGCCGGCCCTCGCGGTGGTTTAATCATTTCTGCGTGTGGCGATGAAGATATTTACAAAAAGCTAAACAGCGCTGTTTTCCCAGGTGGCCAAGGTGGTCCTTTATGTCATGTTATTGCTGCTAAAGCGGTGGCATTTAAAGAAGCACTTCAACCTGAATTTAAAACATACCAAACTCAAGTTGTTAAAAATGCTCAAGCAATGGTTGCAGTATTACAAGAGCGCGGCTACAAAGTAGTATCAGGTAAAACTGACAACCACTTATTCTTACTTGATTTAATCGATAAAGATATCACAGGTAAAGATGCAGATGCTGCCCTAGGTAATGCGAATATCACGGTTAACAAAAACTCAGTACCGAACGATCCTCGTTCACCATTTGTTACTTCTGGTTTGCGTATTGGTTCACCAGCAATCACTCGTCGTGGCTTTAAAGAAGCTGAGTCAAAAGAGTTAGCTGGCTGGATCTGTGACGTGCTAGACAACATCGAAGATGAGTCAGTACAAGCGCAAGTAAAAGAAAAAGTGAAAGCAATTTGTGCAAAATTACCTGTTTACGCTTAATCCAATAGTAAAATAGTAATTTAGATCACAACTGCACACATTTTTGTTATGATAATGGCCGCTATGATAGCGGCCATTTTTTGTTTTTAAAACGGAAACACACAGTTATGCATTGCCCATTTTGCACCGCCAAAGATACTAAAGTTATTGATTCTCGCCTTGTCGGCGGGGGACACCAAGTACGTAGACGTCGTGAATGTAATGAGTGCCACGAACGATTTACCACCTTTGAAGGGGCTGAATTAGTCATGCCACGTGTCATCAAGCAAGATGGCAGTCGTGAACCGTTTAATGAAGATAAGTTACTAAATGGCTTAACCCGCGCTCTTGAAAAACGCCCAGTAAGTACCGAACAAGTTGATGAAGTCGTTAATATAATTAAATCCCAGCTGCGAGCCACCGGCGAGCGTGAAGTGTCTAGCCATTTGGTGGGTGAGTGCATTATGGAAGCGCTGAAAAAGTTAGATAAAGTAGCTTATGTAAGGTTTGCCTCAGTATATCGCTCGTTTGAAGATATACGTGAATTTGGTGAAGAAATAGCCCGTTTAGGAGAGTAGTAATGACCATGCAAAGCTCGTTTTCAGAGGATGATAAACGTTATATGGCACGTGCCATTGAGCTGGCAAAAAAAGGGCGCTTTACCACCACTCCTAATCCTAATGTAGGCTGCGTACTAGTAAAAAATAATAAAATAATAGCTGAAGGGTTTCATCAATTAGCAGGGCAAGGTCATGCTGAAGTTAATGCTTTGGCTGAGGCCGGTGAGAATGCTAAAGGTGCAACCGCTTATGTAACCCTAGAGCCTTGCAGTCACTATGGTCGCACACCGCCTTGCGCTGAAGGGCTAAAGGCCGCGGGTGTAAAAAAAGTGGTTGCTGCTATGGTTGACAGCAACCCGCAAGTTGCAGGCAAAGGCCTGAAAATTTTAGCAGATGCAGGAATTGAAGTCGCTCACGGATTACTTGAAGAGCAAGCTCGCGCATTAAACCTTGGTTTTTTTAAACGTATGGAGCAGGGGTTACCCTTTGTAACCTGCAAAATGGCCGCCAGTATTGATGGTAAAACGGCGCTTAAAAACGGCCAAAGTAAATGGATAACAGGGCCCGCTGCGCGTCAAGATGTACAACTATATCGTGCTCAGAGCTGTGCAATTTTAACCGGTGCCGATACAGTCATAATCGATGATGCAAAACTAAATGTACGCCCAGAAGAACTTCCGGTTTCTTTACCGACCAATTTACCACTGCGCCAACCTGTTCGCGTTATTATTGATTCCCAAAATAGACTCACGCCTGAACTTGCCTTATTTTCAATTCAAAGTGAGGTGATAATATTCACCACTCGGGTTGATAAATCGCATCAGTGGCCTCATTTTGTTAAACAGATCGAACTACCCGAAAAGAACAATAAAGTAGACTTGCAAGCAGCACTGCAAAAGCTAGCGCAATTACAGTTTAATAATGTGTGGTTAGAAGCGGGAGCCACATTGGCCGGAAAAATGGCTGAACTTGATTTAATTGATGAGTTTGTTTTTTACATTGCCCCTAAGTTAATGGGTAGCGATGCAAGAAGTTTACTGAATTTCCCAGAGTTAATGAGTATGCAAAATACCATTAATTTAACTTTTAATGAGTGTGTGCCAATTGGTGATGATTTACGTATCACAGCACTAAAAAAAGCTCATTAATCATTTTATATAAAGAGTAGCACTATGTTTACTGGAATAGTTGAAGCGACAGGTAAAATTGCGTTATTACAAAAAAGACAAGGTGATTTAGCTATTCGTATCCAAAGTAAAAACCTTGATATGAGTGATGTTAAGTTAGGTGACAGTATTGCAACCAATGGTGTGTGCCTCACGGTTGTTGATAAGCATGTAGATGGCTTTAGTGCTGACTTATCAAATGAAACGATTAGCTTAACAGGGTTTGCACATTACGCTTTAGGGCAAACAGTAAACTTAGAAAAGGCGATGCAACCTGTATCGCGCCTAGGAGGCCATTTAGTGTCTGGTCATGTTGATGGTATTGCCACTATCACAGCAATTAATACCAATGCGCGAGCAACAGAATATTGGTTAGCCACCGACGAAAATTTAATGAAATACATTCCTTATAAAGGGTCTGTGTGTATTGATGGTATTAGCTTAACGGTCAATGCGGTTGAAGGTAATAAATTTAAACTGACAATTGTGCCCCACACCAGCGGGCAAACGACCATAGCCGATTTTCAAGTCGGTACCAAAGTGAATCTAGAGGTCGACCAAATAGCACGTTATTTAGAGCGCCTTGTAAAGGGAGCTGAGCATCCTACTGGTTCAGATATTTCGATGAGCTTACTCGCTAAAGCGGGCTTTATAAAATAACGATATTGACAACTTATACGAGCAACTTATGAATTTAAACAGCGCACAAGAAATAATAGATGACATTAAAGCCGGTAAAATGGTTATTTTAATGGACGATGAAGACAGAGAAAATGAAGGCGATTTAATTATTGCTGCTGAGCACATTAGTGCAGAAGCAATTAACTTTATGGCGACTCATGGCCGTGGGTTAATTTGTTTAACCATGACTCAAGAGCGTTGCTCGCAACTTGATTTACCGCTGATGGTTAAAAATAATGGTGCCGCGTTCTCGACCAACTTTACTATGTCTATTGAAGCGTCAAAAGGGGTTACAACGGGTATTTCTGCAGCGGATCGTGCTCGCACTGTTCAAGCTGCCATTGCTAAAGGCGCTGTGCCAAGTGATATTGTACAACCTGGTCATATTTTTCCTATTATGGCGCAACCTGGCGGCGTATTAACGCGCGCAGGGCACACTGAAGCTGGCTGTGATTTAGCGCGTTTAGCGGGGCTTGAGCCGTCATCAGTGATTGTAGAAATTCTGAATGAAGATGGCACCATGGCGCGCCGCCCTGACTTAGAAGTATTTGCTAAGCAACATGATATTAAAATTGGCACCATAGCTGATTTAATCGAATACCGTAACTTAAATGAAACCACTATTGAGCAAGTTGCAAAATGTAAATTGCCAACTGAGCATGGTGAATTTGACTTAGTGACTTACAAAGACACGATTGACGGACAGCTGCACTATGCATTGCTTAAAGGTGAAATAAAACAACAAGAACCGACGTTAGTGCGAGTGCACTTACAAAGTACCTTTAACGATATTCTACTCTCTGATCGCAACGCTGATCGCAGTTGGGGATTATCGCAAGCCATGGCGTATATAGCTGAGCATAATGGCGCTTTAGTCATTTTAGGTAAGCAAGAAAGCACTGAAGAGTTAGAAGCCACTGTAAAAGCCTTCGCTGCAGCTGATGCCGGTGAGAGTGTAACGCCGCGTAAATTCCAAGGTACTTCGCGCACCGTAGGTGTGGGTTCGCAAATTTTGGCTGATTTAGGTATTCAAAAAATGCGTTTGATGAGTTTACCGAAAAAATATCATGCATTATCAGGCTTCCATTTAGAAGTGGTTGATTACGTAGAGCCACAATAATTACACGCTAGGTTATTATTTTATTTATGTGGTATAATGCGCATCAATTTTTGCGCAACAGAAATCGCTTAAACTTATTTTTAGGGTTATCAAATGAAAATTATTGAAGGTACTAAATACGCTCCAGGCAAAAAGTTTGCCATTGTCATTTCACGTTTCAATGACTTTATTGGTAGTAGCTTGCTTGCAGGTGCTGTTGATGAGCTAAAACGTACTGGTGGAGTATCAGAAGATGATATTACCGTTATTTACGTACCAGGTGCGGTTGAATTACCTTTAGCAGCGAAACGCGTTGCAGCAAAAAAAGAATATGATGCAATTATCGCCTTAGGTGTAGTGATCAGAGGGGGCACGCCTCACTTTGATCTCGTCGCTGGCGAGTCAAATAAAGGGCTTGCACAAGTATCACTTGAGTATGATATCCCAGTTGCATTTGGCGTATTAACCACTGAAAGCATTGAGCAAGCAATTGAGCGCGCAGGTACCAAAATGGGTAACAAAGGCGGCGAAGCTGCTTTAGGTGCGCTTGAAATGGTTAATGTGTTAGATAAAATTTAAGTTTAAGGAATTTTTGTGAAACCAGCAGCAAGACGTAAAGCACGTATCTTAGCACTTCAAGCCGTGTATTCATGGCAATTAAGCGGCAATGCAATTGCCGATATCGAACAACAAATGTTGATCGAAAACGATGTGACTAAAATTGATGTTGAATATTTTAAAGATTTAGCGCGTGGAGTAGCCGTAAATCACAAGCAACTAGACGAAGCTGTATCGCCTCATTTAACTCGTCCATTTGATGAATTAGACGAAGTTGAACGTGCAATCTTACGTTTAAGCAGCTACGAGCTTAAATTTCGTGAAGACGTGCCTTACAAAGTCGCTATCAATGAAAGTATTGAATTAGCTAAAATGTTTGGCGCTGAAGATAGCCATAAATTTGTAAACGGTGTACTTGATAAAGCTGTAAAACAGTTACGTAAGTAATAACAACTTTAACTGAATTATAAATCAGATGAGTTGCTATAAATAACCGTTAAAAAGGAGAGCCGGCATAGGTCGGCTTTTTTGTGTATGAAGGAATTTGAATTAATTAATCGTTACTTTAAAGGTCGTGGCATTACTCGTCGCGATGTTAATTTAGGGATTGGAGATGACTGTGCGCTTGTCACAGTACCTGCGAACTGTCAGCTTGCTGTAACCACAGATACCTTAGTGGCTGGGGTGCATTTTTTTCACGATATCTCCCCTCGTGCATTAGGGCATCGAGCTCTTGCTGTTAATTTAAGTGATTTAGCTGCCATGGGCGCAGAGCCTACTTGGGTGTCGGTTGCACTTACGTTACCTAGTATCGATCCACAATGGATTGCTGAGCTGACTGATGGCATGCATGAAATTGCTGAGTACTTTAACGTTCAGATCATTGGTGGTGATACCACTCAAGGTCCACTTAGTATTACTATTTGTGCAAAAGGTACAGTTCCTGAAGGCACAGCATTACGTAGAAGTGGTGCAAAAGTGGGGGATTGGATTTTTGTAACCGGTCCGCTTGGTGATGCAGGCCTAGCGATTGAGTCGAAAAAACAAGATTTATCGATTGCACCTGAACACTTAAAGCATATTAATAAACGTTTGAATTTTCCCACGCCACGTGTAGCTGCTGGGCAAGCGTTACGAGGCTTGGCATCGTCGGCCATTGATATTTCCGATGGGTTACTTGCCGACTTAGGGCATGTGCTAAATTTATCACAAGTTAGTGCCACCATTAATATTGAAAATGTCCCCACCTCAGATGCCATGCAAGCGAGCCTTGATTTTGAGCAGCGACTTCCTTTTGTTCTTAACTATGGCGATGACTACGAGTTACTGTATACCGTTGCTGATAGTAACAAGAGTATGCTAGATATTAAGCTGCGCCAATACGGTGTAGAGGCAAGCTGTATCGGGCAAATAAAAAGTGGTGACGGCAATATAGAGTTATTACACCAAGGTGAGAAGTTTGCTTTTGAACATAAAGGTTTTGAGCACTTTTCCAAGGAGCAGGTTTGAATAAAAACCGATTATTTAATTTAAAACGCCCACATCAATTTTTTGGTTTGGGTTTTGGTACTGGGCTTGCACCAAAAGCACCTGGTACATTTGGCACATTGGCAGCATTACCGTTTATTTTTATTACCATGCATTTTCCGCTATGGTTACAAATTGTATTTGCAGTCGTCATTAGTATCTTTGGTATTTGGGCATGTGGAAAAACAGCCGATGACCTTCAAGTACATGATCATCCCGCAATTGTTTGGGATGAAGTTGCTGGTTACTATATTACTATGATAGGCGCTGCACTTAACTGGCAAACATTATTAGTGGGCTTTTTACTGTTTCGCTTTTTTGATATAGCAAAGCCTGGGCCGATTCGCATACTCGATAAACGTGCCCATGGTGGGTTTGGTATTATGGCCGATGATGTGCTTGCAGGTATTTTTTCGCTTATTTGTTTGCAAGCATTGATAAAAGTAGGTTTACTACCCTTTTAATTTATTATTTGTTTAACTAGGTGGCAGCACTATGATGCGATTTTTATTGGTTTGTGTACTTATGCTATGTGCCATGCCAAGTACGGCTTCAATTACTGATTACGTAGTTAAACAATGGAATATCAAAGACGGCTTACCCTCACAATCCCTGAAAAGTGTGGTGCAAGATAACCAAGGCTATATGTGGCTTGGCACTCAATTTGGATTAAGCCGTTTTGATGGCAATACCTTCACCAATTATAATACCCAAAATAGCTTATTTTTACCCAGCAATGGCATTAATAAATTACTGATTGATGGTGAAGGCTTGTTGTGGATAGGCACGAAAAATGGCCTTGTGGTTATCGATCCTGAGAAGCTAACCGCACAAGAGTTTAATATTAAAGGCCCTGTTAGAGACATTCTTGAAGACTCTCAAGGCAGTATTTGGATAGCAGCTAATGGGCTCTATTATATAGACAGAGGCCAAATAGAGCTGCGCGACCAACTAAATAATCCCAGCCCTATTGTAAACGCTACTGCTATCACCCAAATAGTGGGGTCGGTCAGTAAAATGGCGCTTTCACCTGAGGGGATTTGGCTGGTTAACGACCGTAATTTATTACGCTTAACGCAAAGCTCGTCTGATTTTTCTAAATTACGCCTAGAACTCACCGCTAAAGTGGCTTTGCCTGATCGTTTAGCACAAACCATTGTTCACGATCTATCGTTTTTAAATGGTAATTTGTACCTAGCTTCTGAGTTAGGGGCTTATTTTTTAGATTTAGATGACGAGCTACGTCCGTTTCCACTGCCCAATGCTAATAACTCAGCTGTGTATAAATTTATGAGCGACGGTAATGGCGGCTTGTGGGTATCAACCTATGGACGTTTATTGTTCAGGGCTAAATCTAATGATTGGCAGTGGGTTGAACCCAGCCAGTTAGATCAGAGTATTTGGTTTGCCGATATATTTAGAGATGATGAAAATAACATATGGTTAGCGAGTTTTAGTGAAGGGCTATGGCTTGCTCACGAAGGGCGAATAGAGCGCCATTCTGCCATTTCTAAAATGACCGAAGCGGTAATGGCAATTAGTAAATCACCTGATGGTAAGTTATGGATTGCCAATAAAAGTGGCGTTGGCTATTTTGATGCCGATAAAACGTTTATCAATGTTATTAATAGTGCCAAGTATGGAAATGCCTCGGTACATGACCTGCAATTTGATGGCGATCGCCTTTATGTTGCTACTGGCAGGGGCTTGTTTTTCTACGAGTCGAATACCTTATATAGTTTCCCTGCTCGTGCATTGAGCGATAACCCAGTTTTTGCAATTAGCACTTCAACTAAAGGCGGTTTTTGGGTAGGCACCGGACGAGGGTTATACCGTTTAAATTACAATGGTTTAAACCCTTTTGCGTACAATGCTTTTTTAGGCAGTAAGTTTGTAACCTATGTTTTAGATAAACCAAATTTTGGGGTTATTGGCACCAGTAAAGGCGCGTATTACTTTACTGAGCGAGGAATTGAAAAAATTGGCGACCAAACCACCTTAGAAAGTGCGTATGTGACCAGCATTTTACATATAAAAGGGGTAGGCATTTTAATTGGCTCGTTGAATGATGGTCTG
Organism: Pseudoalteromonas sp. SK18; assembly: GCF_001974855.1. Classification (GTDB taxonomy): domain Bacteria; phylum Pseudomonadota; class Gammaproteobacteria; order Enterobacterales; family Alteromonadaceae; genus Pseudoalteromonas. Next base: position 148,771 of record NZ_MTQB01000008.1, read on the forward strand.
TTTTATCGCAGTGGGCAAGGGCAATGGCAGCAACTAGACGCCGCCAATGGATTACCATATGGTTCTATATTCAGCTTAGAATACGATGACACCTCAAAGCGAATTTGGGTAAGCACTATGAAAGGGGTTTACCGCATGCCTGTTGAGCAATTTAAAGCCAACATCGAAAGCCTAAAAGTAGAAGAAGTGATCTCTTCATTTGACCGTCAGCTCGATGGTAAAGCCAGCCAATGTTGTAATGGTCTAGGCCATGATGCGGTGGTTGATATGGATAACTCTATTTGGTACCCCAGCTTACAAGGTGTGGTGGAAATTCCGAAAGACGTAGAATTATTTGGATTACGTTCGCTTAAACCAACTATAGAAACCTTAACCACGCCATCACGAAAGCTTGCTGCGGCTGCGTTAGGTAAAAAGCCAGTACTTAAAACCGACGAGCGTGATGTAACGCTTACCTATACTGCGATTGATTATTACGCGCCGGCAAGTATAGAGTTTAGGTATAAACTCAATGGACTTGATAACGATTGGCGCTATGCAAATACCCGTCGAGAAGCAATTTATACAAATTTACCCGCCGGTATGTTTTTATTTGAATTAGAAACTAAACGCCAAGGTGAGGATTGGGGTAAAGCGCAATCAGCCGAATATGCGTTTGTTGTTCCTGAACGGTTTGGTGAAACCATCTACTTTAGATTACTGATCACCAGTGGTTTTGTACTGCTGTTTTATTTAGTGTTTTGGGTATTTAAAGTTCAAGAGCGACGTAAGCAACAAGTACTCGAAGGGCTTATTACTGAACGAACCCTAGAGCTTCGTCAAGCGAATGATAAATTAAACCAAGTAAATTCTCAGCTTAAACTTGTTAGTCACTCTGATGAGCTAACTGGGCTGAGAAGTCGTCGTTTCTTGTTTGATCAACTACCAAAAGATATTGAGCATTTTCAGCGTAATTCGCAGTCATTACAGGCTCAGGGCAAATCTTTGGTGTTATTAATTATTAATTTAGATAACTTTAGCCGTATTAATGATGCTTATGGCCCTATTGCTGGAGATAGCTGTTTACAACAAGTGGCGGCATTACTTAACTCCCGTACTCAAGGCTCTGATTACGTTGCACGTTGGAGTGGTGATGAGTTTTTACTGTTATTGCGTGACTTTAAGTGTAATTTAATCGACAGCTATGTGTCAGAGTTATGCCAAGCCATTGCCGATTATAACTTCCAGCTTCCGAACGGCGAAACAACGAGTATTACCTCATCAGTGGGTTGGTCTTTCTACCCGCTACCCCTGTTAGGTGGTCAAGTTATTAGCTGGGAAACATCGATTAATTTAGCTGATATCGCATTGCATCAAGTTAAAAAACGCGGTGGCGATGGCGTTGCTAACATTACCTTTGATGAGCAATTAGATGCATTTGAGTTTGAGCAAAACCCGAACGTTGAACAGCAGATTGGCTTATTGCAAAGTAATGGCTTGGCCGACATTAAGGTGTGGATGCGCTAGAGATCATAAGTTAGCAATAAAAAAGGAGCCAATGGCTCCTTTTTTATTAAACACTATAAGTATTAGCTCATAAATGCTTTAATTGAAGTTAATATACCTTGCCCACCTAACCCCATTTCATCATGCATTTGCTGTTGCGTACCGTGTTTAATAAATTCATCCGGTATACCTAAGTTAAGTATTTTTACAGCTGCTTTTTGGGTAGCTAAATACTCATTAACAGCCGAGCCTGCACCACCAGAAATTGCATTATCTTCAAGCGTTACAATGATATCGTGGTTAGCGACAAGTTCATCAATTAACCCTGTATCAAGTGGTTTAATAAATCGCATATTAACTAAAGTCGCATTGAGCTCATCTGTGGCCAGTTGCGCGTTTTCAAGCAAGGTACCAAATGACAATATAGCCACATTAGTTCCTTGTTTAATTACATTCGCTTTACCAATTTCGAGCTGTTGCATAGTACTTTGAATGTCTGCGGTGCCAGCACTACCACGCGGGTAACGCACGGCTACAGGGCAATCGGCTTGATAGCCAGTGTATAGCATTTGACGGCATTCGTTAGTGTCACTTGGTGCCATAATAACCATGTTAGGAATACAGCGCATAAAGCTTAGGTCATAGGCGCCTTGATGAGTTTCACCATCGGCTCCGACAATACCTGCGCGGTCAATAGCAAATAATACCGGTAGGTTTTGCAATGCAACATCGTGAATTAGTTGGTCATACGCACGTTGTAAAAAGCTAGAGTAGATAGCAACAACGGGTTTTAACCCTTCACAAGCAAAACCTGCAGCAAGGGTTACAGCGTGCTGCTCTGCAATTGCGACATCAAAATATTGTTCTGGGTGTTCTTTAGAAAAGCGCACCATTCCTGAACCTTCACGCATCGCAGGGGTAATTGCAATTAGCTTGTTGTCTTGCTCTGCCATGTCGCACAGCCAATCACCAAATACACTTGAAAAAGTTGCAGCGCCTGGCTTAGATTTCGGCAGGCTTGATGTTGCAGGGTCAAATTTTGGTACGCCATGATAACCAATCGGGTCGGCTTCTGCTGGTTTATAGCCTTTGCCTTTTTGGGTTTTAATATGCAGCAGTTGTGGGCCTTTTAAGTTACGCATGTTACGTAGCGTATCTACAAGCATATTTACATCATGGCCATCAATTGGGCCAATATAGTTTAAACCTAGCTCTTCAAAAAAAGTACCTGGGATCATCATCCCTTTAATGTGTTCTTCCATACGGCTGGCAAGTTCTTTTACCGGCGGTACACCAGAAAGAAGCTTTTTACTGCCTTCGCGGATGTTGGTATAAAAGCTACCTGATAAAATACGTGCGAAATGATTGGTTAACGCGCCGACGTTTTCAGAAATCGACATTTCGTTATCATTTAAAATGATCAGCATATCTGATTTCACATCACCTAAGTGGTTCATCGCTTCAAAAGCCATACCTGCGGTAATTGCGCCATCGCCTATCACCGCCACGGTTTTACGACCTTTGCCTTCTTTTTGCGCAGCAATAGACATACCCAGCGCCGCTGAAATAGAGGTGCTTGAATGGCCAACACTAAAGGTATCGTATTCACTTTCGTCTCTAAATGGAAATGGGTGCAATCCATCTTTTTGGCGAATGGTGTGCATTTGGTCACGACGTCCCGTTAGTATTTTATGTGGGTAGGCTTGATGACCTACATCCCAAACCAAACGATCGTCGGGAGTGTTGTACACATAATGTAATGCAACGGTAAGTTCTACGGTTCCTAAACCAGACGCTAAATGGCCGCTACTTTGCGATACTGAATTGAGTAAGTAATCACGCAATTCATGGCTAAATGCAGGAAGCTTATCTTGTGCTAAGTCTCGCAAGTGGGCTGGTTCGTTCACCAAATTAAGTAATGGATACTTGCTGCTATCAAGTGTCATGGTTTTTTATATATCCTTCGCTAATATTAACTTCCCTCAAAAAAGCTAAGTTTAAGAGGCGGCTTAATATTTAGTAATAATTTTGTTCTAAGATTTAATACGTTTTAGCCATGTTTAATGGTCACGTTCAATTAAATAGTTTGCCAATGCTGCTAAGCTGGTTGTGTCTGCGTCAATATTAGCTAACGCCTCATGGGCTTGTTGTATTAAATTTAGTGCTTTTTGCTTAGCACCTAGCATACCTAATAAAGCCGGGTATGTCGCTTTATTCGCAGCAATATCTGACCCTTGAGGCTTACCTAAAGTTAGTGTGTCGCCCTCAACATCTAAAATATCGTCATGAACCTGAAAGGCCAGCCCGATAGCATACCCAAAAGTAGATAAGTTATCTAAAGTGTGTTGGCTAATATTAGGGGCACAAAGTGCGCCCAAAGTAATCGCACAATTTATTAATGCGCCTGTTTTAAGTTTATGAATACGTTCTAATTCGTCAACCGTAATAACTTTATCTGTTGCTGCAATATCGCGGCCTTGCCCGGCGACCATTCCTTGCAAGCCAGAAGCATGGGCTAATTCGGCAATCATTTTTAACTGAGCTTCTGTTGAGCATTTAAATGTGTGCTTAGCAATAAGCTCAAAAGCCAAAGTTTGCAATGCATCACCTGCTAAAATAGCTTGTGCTTCACCATAGACAATATGGCAGGTAGGACGGCCACGACGTAAATCATCGTCATCCATAGCGGGTAAATCGTCATGCACTAATGAATAACTATGAATGCATTCTATCGCTGCTGCCAGTACATCTAAATCACGCTTGTCAGCACCGAGCATTTTACCTGTGGTATAAACCAAAAAAGGGCGTAATCTCTTGCCGCCATTCATTAGACTATAATGTGTGGCTTCTTTTATAGTGTTGTCGCTTTCAAGAGGTTGTTCGAAATAAAGGTTGAGTGTATTAGCTACATCATCTTGAGCGAGCTTTATTTGTTCTTTTATGCTCACAATTATTCCATATCGTTATCAAATTGAGTAAGCGGTGCTTTTTCGTCATTACCCATTAATATCGACACCTTTTGCTCGGCTTGTTGAAGTTTACCGGAAGACGCACTGGCTAATGCAATGCCGCGCTCAAATTGCTTTAAAGACTGTTCAAGCGATAAATCACCTTGTTCCATTTCACTGACAATTGTTGTTAATTCTTCTAGTGCTTGTTCGAAACTTAAATTTTCAGGTTTTTTAGTCGCCATCTTTATTTTCAACTTACATAATAAATTTAGACGCCAATTTTAGGGGGAATGCTAAACTAGGTCAAAGAATGATATGGTTTTTTGATAGATAAATGCTGTTAATTGGGTTTTATTGCGCTTCTTAGTTATTTTTTAACATGTTTAAAATTGAGTGTTAGATAGATTGCGATAGTTGATCTAAAATAGATGAGCGCTTAACTTTTTCGGTTATCATAAAAATCACTTAAGTATTTCAGTATCTTGCCGATAAACAATTAATAACAACGCTTGCGAAGAAAAAATATAAAACCTTTGGAGGGAATGTGGATTTAGCAACCATTATTGGGATCCTTGGCGCAATTGGCTTAATTGTCATGTCCATGTTTATGAGTAGTAGCGGTGAAGTCGCTATGTTTTACAATACCCCTTCAGTGGTTATTGTGTTTGGTGGTTCCCTTTTTATCGTTTTATCTAACTTTACTATGTCGCAATTTTTTGGCATTGGTAAGGTTTGTGCAAAAGCGTTTATGTTTAAAATTGAACCCCCTGAAGCGTTAATAGAGAAAGCTGTCGAACTTGCTGACTCTGCCCGTAAAGGTGGTTTTTTAGCATTAGAAGAGGCTGAAATTCCAAATCCATTTATGCGCAAAGGCGTTGATATGCTTGTAGATGGACATGATGCAGATGTAGTGCGTGCAACATTACAAAAAGATATTTCCCTCACAACAACTCGTCATGAAATGGGTGCAAGCTTATTCAAATCATTAGGTGATATTGCTCCTGCAATGGGGATGATCGGTACATTAATCGGTTTGGTGGCTATGTTATCAAATATGGATGACCCAAAAGCAATCGGTCCAGCAATGGCGGTCGCCTTATTAACAACATTATATGGGGCATTTTTGGCGAATGTTGTCGCTATTCCTATTCAGGTAAAACTTGAATTGCGTAAAGACGAAGAAGCAATGAACCAGCGACTTATTTTGGATGCGGTATTAGGTATTCAAGATGGCCAAAACCCTAAAGTAATCGAAGGGATCTTGAAAAATTATTTGGCTGAGTCAAAACGCGCAGTAAACACTGAGGAATAATTATGTCTGATGAAGAGTGTAAATGCCCACCCCCAGGGTTACCTGCATGGATGGGGACATTTGCCGATTTAATGTCGCTATTAATGTGCTTCTTTGTACTCTTACTCGCGTTTTCTGAAATGGATGTGCTTAAATTTAAGCAAATTGCAGGCTCTATGAAGTTTGCTTTTGGTGTGCAAAATAAAATTGAAGTTAAAGATATCCCAAAAGGCACCTCGGTTATTGCGATGGAATTTACTCCAGGTAAGCCTGAGCCGACCCCCATTGAAACTATTCAGCAGCAAACAGTAGAAATGACTCAGCAAATGCTAGAGTTTCAGGCGGGCGATGAAAGCTCAGCTGGCGGACGCCAAGAACAACGTGGTGAAAAACGAGGCGGGGAGTCAAGCAGCACCTCTGAGGAAGTGGCTTCAGCGCCAGCTGTTTCTGCTGCCGATCAAGAGCAAATAAATGATTTAGTTAAAAAAATTGCACAACAACTCGAAAAGCAAATTATTGATGGGGCTATTGAGCTTGAATCATTAGGGCAGCAAATCATTATTCGTATAAGAGAAAATGGTTCGTTCCCATCGGGTAGTGCGTTTTTACAACCCCAGTTTAAACCTATCATTCAAGATATTGGCCGGTTACTAAAAGATGTTCCCGGAGAGATCACCGTCTCTGGTCACACGGATGACTTCCAAGTCTCTAATGAGCTTTATATTAACAACTGGGATTTATCCTCTAAACGAGCTGTTGCGGTAGCAAGTGAGCTGCAAAAGGTTGCTGGTTTTGATAAGACCCGCATGATGGTCGTGGGGCGTGCAGAAACCAGACCCTTAGTACCGAATGACTCCCGTGAAGACCGAAGACGTAACCGCCGAGTGGAAATATCAATCTTACAAGGCAAGGCTAAAGAATCAGATCCTATTGATATTAGATAGAGTTTATTGGTTTTGTCCCTTTTTTAGCATAGAATGCACTTCTCTTAACAGATGTAATTAAAGAAGAAGTTAGTATGTTAAATAAATTTTGTAGTATGCCTGGTAATGGCGATGGTACAGACGAAGATAAAAAAGTTAAGTAAGGTTTTTTAGTTTGCCTGAATGGTTTTTGTACTTCGTCAGTATATTAAGTAAAAGCTGGGTTCTTATTTTGAGCCCAGCTATTTTGTTATTTTTTATCTTTAAGGATTATTTAGCCTTAAGGTTTGCTGCTATTACCGCTGCTTTTTTCTTATTTGGTACTCTAACTTACTCAAGTTTAATGGCGTTTGATGATGGCATTTATGTATACCGTTATCTTGTATGGGCATTAACAGATATTACTTGGATGGCACTAATTGCTTATTGGGGTCTGAAAGATAAAGTGCATTTGTGGCAGTGTGAACTGGGTCAACTTGTGGTTATTGGTGCCCCTATTTTGCAATTGTTTCGTTTAGTCGACCGCCACCTTTGGGATTTATCTTATAGCACTGTTATGTATCAAACGTTTATGCCTTTGATAAATATTGCTACTGTGGTTGTATGCTACCTGCCTCTTTTATATATTTTTGTTAATAACCGAAATAAAGCTTTAAGTTAGAAATTATAAAAATATCCCCCGTTTTAAAATGATATGCTAGACTACTGTTTATATGAACAGTATTAGAGCTTTTGGTTATGAAACTTTATATTGCTGAAAAACCCTCGTTGGGTCGCGCTATTGCAGATGCACTTCCTAAACCGCACAAAAAGCATGATGGCTATATTGAGGTAGCGAATGGTGATTGCGTATCTTGGTGCATAGGTCATTTGCTCGAACAAGCAGAGCCCGATGACTATGATGAGCGTTTTAAAAAGTGGCAGTTTGAACATTTACCTATTGTGCCAGAACATTGGCAACTTAAAGCAAAGCCTAAAACTCGTAAACAACTTACTATTTTAAAAAAGCTAATTAAACAAGCAACAACACTTGTACATGCTGGCGATCCTGACCGTGAAGGCCAGTTACTGGTTGATGAAGTTATAGAGCAAGCAAAAATCAGCCAAGCAAAAAAACAGAATATTCAGCGCTTACTGATCAGTGACTTAAATTTAACGGCGGTTAAAAAGTCACTACATAGTATGCGCGCTAACCGTGAATTTATTCCTTTGAGTGTTTCTGCTTTAGCGCGGTCTCGTGCTGATTGGTTGTTTGGCATGAACTTGACGCGTGCATATACATTAGCGGGGCAAAAAGCGGGATTTGGTAATGTGTTGTCGGTTGGGCGAGTGCAAACACCTATTTTGGGTCTAGTCGTTAATCGCGATAACGAGATCGCAAATTTTGTATCAAAACCCTTTTTTGAAGTACTTGCTCATTTAGTTACCCCCCAGAATGATGCCTTTACTGCTAAGTGGCTACCAAGTAAAGCATGCGCCCCATATCAAGATGAAGAGGGCAGAGTGCTTAACAAAGCTTTAGCTGAAAATGTCACTTCTCGTATCGCTAATCAACCAGCAAGTGTAACTGCACTTGAGCAAAAGCAAAAAAAGCAAACCGCACCGCTTCCTTATAATTTATCTGCTTTACAAATAGATGCTGCTAAAGCTTTTGGTATGCCAGCACAGAAAGTGCTCGATACTTGCCAGGTTTTATATGAACGTCATAAGTTAATTACTTACCCGCGCTCAGACAATCGTTATTTACCAAAAGATCATCACCAAGATGCAGCTGCGATACTAAAAGCGATTGCAGTAAATGGAGGCCAAAAAGCAGAATTTGTTAATGGAGCAGATGCAAAAAAACGAAGTAAATGTTTTAACGATTCAAAAGTTGCAGCTCACCACGCGATTGTACCGACAGCTAAACAGTTAAAAAGTGTGAGTTTAGCCAATGATGAAGCAAAAATTTATCAGTTAATAAGTCGGCATTATTTAATTCAGTTTTATCCTGACTACATATACAACGAAACCAAAGTAGAGGTAACTATAGCGGGTGGTTTATTCAAAGCTAATGCAAAACAAGATGTAAGCTTGGGTTTTAAATTGCTTATGGGTAAGTCAGAACTTAAAGAAGAAGCAACATTGCCTTATTTGGAAAAAGGCATGGTACTTACCTGTACTAAAGGTGAGGTGGTGCAAAAGCATACAACTCCTCCTGCTCATTTTACCGATGCAACCTTACTTGCTGCTATGACGGGAATTAGCCGTTATGTAAAAGACTCGCAAATCAAAAAAATATTAAAAGAAACAGATGGCCTTGGTACTGAAGCCACTCGCGCAGGTATCATTGAACTATTATTTAAACGTCGCTTTTTAAAACGTGAAAGAAAAGCAATTAAAGCAACTGAAACAGGTCTGGCACTAATTAGTGTATTACCTGAGGGGTTATCAAGCCCCGATTTAACTGCAAAATGGGAGTCGAGTTTAGGAGATATCGCTCAGCAAGCAATCAGTTATCAGCAATTTATACAGCCTTTGCTAGCTGATTTAACTAATTTTGTAAGCCAAGCAACTAACTGCGATAGTAATGTATTTGCACATTTGCCAAAAACATCGCCTAAGAAGCATTTTGCTAAACGTACAAAGAAAGCGCCGTATAAAAAGTCGAGTTACAAAAAAAGCCCTGCGGTAAATTAAACTCAGGGCTTGAAAATAACCTTGAAAATTATTGATTGAATAATGCCGCAGCGGCATTGCTCATTGCAGTTATTCCTGTTGGAAGCGCTACTTTATAATCGGGAGCAAATTTACTTGAATGTAATGAAGGGAGTGTTTCGTTATTTTTCATCGCATTTGTATATTGCTGTTGGTTAACTCCGCCTAACCAAAATAAAGTAATGGGGATGTTTTCATCTGTTCTACCATATAATCCAAAGTCTTCACCAGCCATAACAGCTTTAGTTTCAAGTACATTTTTTACACCAATTGCATCAGCAATGGCACTCCTAACTATATTTGTTTGCTCCGGATTATTGTAAGTAGATGGAATCGATTCACTTTCATGAACATACACTTCTGGGTAGAGCGCTTTTTCTAGACCTGCACTTTGTGCAATACCTGCAGTAATACGTTTAATCGCAGCAATTTGCGCGTTTCTAACTTCCGGGTTATAGCTACGCAGAGTAAGTTGTAGCTTTACTTCATCAGAAATTACATTGTGTTTTGAGCCGCCATGGATAGATCCAACAGTGATCACTGATGGTTCCAAAGGAGATAACTCCCGACTCGTAATTGTTTGTAATGCTAAAATGGTGCGAGCAGCAATAATAACAGGATCAACAGTCGTATGTGGATAGGCTCCATGGCCTCCTTTACCTTTTATGGAAATATCAACTGAGTCGACGCTTGCCATAGTGTACTCATTTTTCAGAGCAACTTTTCCTGCCGGTACACTGGCACTAACATGTAAAGCAATAATATGATCAGGTTTTGCGTATTTGCTAAATAATCCCTCACTCAGCATTGCTTTTGCACCACCCCCAACTTCTTCAGCTGGTTGCGCAACCATCATTAAAGTACCTTGCCACGACTGTTTATTTTTAATTAGTTGTTGCGCGGTGCCTATAAATGAACTCATATGAATATCATGACCACAACCATGCATAACACCGACTTTGCTACCTTGTTCATTTACTGTGGTAACAGTTGATGCGTATGCTTTTCCTGTTTGTTCTGTGATTGGTAAGCCATCAGTATCAGTTCGAATCATAACGGTGGGGCCTTGGCCATTTCTATATATACCTACAACGCCATAACCGCCAACGTTATCGGTTACATCAAACCCTAGCTTTTGAAGTTGCGTAGCCATTTTTTTACCGGTTTGCTGCTCATGATAAGAAAGTTCAGGTGACTGGTGTAAATCTAGATAAAGCTTTTCTATTGCTGGCATACTTTTATCGAGATCCAACTTGAGTGTTTGCGCACTTAATAGTGGGCTAACTAGTAAACACAGTGCACTTGCATAGGCTAATTTCATATTTCCCTCATTTATATAGTATGTGTGTCTTAAATGATTTAGACACATGTCTTGTAATTATTATCTTCATCACCATATAAAACCCTAAATAGATGAACATGGCAATAATTCAATGAGCAATATAGTTAATCTTAACGCACAGAATCTTCAGCAAGTATTAGGTGAAACATCACAACAAAAGTTAGTACTACTTAACTTTTTTTCGCCACAAAGCCCAGAATGTATTAGCCAAGTAGCTATTTTAGATAAGCTAGCAGCTGAATATAATAACTATATAGTTGTTGCAAACTTAGATTGTGATGCAGAGCAAGCCTTGGCCTCTCAACTTGCCCAGCAAGTTGGTTTACAAACTTTGCCTACTTTAGTGTTGTTAAAAGACTCAGCTCCAGTTGATGTATTAGCGGGGGCACAGACAGAAAGCCAGGTACGTGATGCATTATCTAAACACTTACCTGCGCAACAAGACCTATTATTAGAGCAAGCCAAGCAAGCACTTATTAATAGTGATTTAAATGCCGCATTTAATTACGCCAAGCAAGCGTACGAATTGGATAGTCGTAATGCGAGAATTAAATTAGTGCTTGCAGATATATGTATACAGATTCACAAACTAGATGAAGCCGCTGCATTAATAGAGACAATAGAAGCACAAGATCAAGATGCATACTTCAATAACATTAAAGCTAAATGTGAGGCTGCGCTAGAGGCAACTGATTCACCTGAAATAAAAGCATTGCAAGAAAGGGTAGTAAAACATCCTAATGAGCTCGAGTTACAAATGGAGCTAAGTAATCTACTCAATGAAGCAGGAAGAAAAGAAGAAGCATTAGAAACACTCTTCACTATTCTCAAAAAAGATCTGAATTTTGATGAGGCTAAGCCAAACTTCTTGGCTGTTATTGCGTCTTTACCTGATGGCGATGCGCTAGCTGCTAAATATCGTCGCAAGCTTTATAGCATTTTGTATTAACGATTAAGATAAACTCTCCATAAAAAGCACCAATGTTAAGGTGCTTTTTTGTTTCTGCGTTAGGGTAGCAGGGTAAAAGCAAGGTTATCCACAGGGTTTTGTGGGTATCTTGTGTGTCTAGGTAGGGTATCTTTGGGGTAAAAATTAAATACAAAAAAGCGTTTAAAAACGCTTGCGTTAAAATCGATTCGCCCTATAATGCGACCCCACTGAGACGGCAGAGCGCAACGCATAGCGGGGCACAAGCTACTCAGTGAGTTGAGTAAAACTTAGTTCTGAAAACTTTCAAGTTTAACAAAATTAAGTGTTGACAAAAAAATAGGAAAGCGTAATATGCGCAGCCCTAGCGAGATAAAGTTTAACGCTTTAATCGCAACGTTCTTTAACAATATAAAGCAATCATCTGTGTGGGCACTCGTACAGATTGAGTTCTAACAGCCAAGCTACTTAGGTAGTGAGGCAAACAAATTTAGAGTCTCAATTTAAACTGAGTGACCAACAGAATAGTTACTTCGGTAATTATTCAGCACAGTCAATTCAATATCGAAAGATATTAAATAAATTCAGAATTCATTGAGCTGTCGAAAGACATAAAACTTTTTAATTGAAGAGTTTGATCATGGCTCAGATTGAACGCTGGCGGCAGGCCTAACACATGCAAGTCGAGCGGTAACAGAGAGGTGCTTGCACCTTTGCTGACGAGCGGCGGACGGGTGAGTAATGCTTGGGAACATGCCTTGAGGTGGGGGACAACAGTTGGAAACGACTGCTAATACCGCATAATGTCTACGGACCAAAGGGGGCTTCGGCTCTCGCC